>JBARYO010000894.1:0-19993 GCA_049647905.1 Elainellaceae cyanobacterium
GGTTAGGGGTTTCGTAGCGGGCGACGGTTACCGCTAGCCCTGACCCATCCGAGAGGCGGAACAGGGACTGAATAAGACCTTTGCCGAAGGTGCGCTCGCCCACGAGCTGCGCTCGCCTATTATCCTGCAGTGCCCCAGACAGAATTTCGCTGGCGCTGGCGGTGCCACCGTTGACGAGAATGACAAGGGGAGCCTGTGTCAAAGCGGCTCCCGAAGCGTCAATTCGATCCTGAATGCCGTATCGGTTGACGGTGTAGACAATGGTGCCCCGGTCTAGCCAAAGACGGGCGATTTCAATACCGGCCTTAAGCAGCCCTCCAGGGTTGTTGCGTAAGTCTAGAACGTAGCCTTTGGCCCCATCGGTGTCGAGGGTGTCAAGGGCACGGGCTAGCTCATCAGTAGCGTTGGCGTTGAACTGATTGAGACGAATGTAGCCCACTGGAAACGCCCCATCCGTTCGAAGATTGGCATAAACGGGGTTAAGAGAGATGCGATCGCGAACGATGGGGAAATCTGTTGGCTTGTGCTCCCGATCGATGGTGAGAGTTACCGTTGTTCCCGGCACCCCCCGCATCAGCTTGGCGGCGTCATCTAGCGCTATCCCCTTAGTGGAGACCCCATCAATACTGAGAATGTGATCTTGGGATCGGATACCTGCTTTGTCAGCGGGGGACCCTTCCACCGGGGCAATCACCTTGAGATAGCCCACCTCATCCTGGGTGATCTGCAGCCCTACCCCGGTCAGTTCCCCTGAGGTATTGGTTTGCAGGCTTTGATATTGGTCTGGATCTAGAAATCGCGTGAAGGGATCGCCAAGTCCTGCCAGCATTTCTCGCACCACGGCGTAGGCGGCCTCTTGGTCTGGTACGTCCTTGCGTAGCGCCTGTTGCCGCACGAGCCACCAGTTCTGCCCATTAAAACTGTCGTCAACATAGGCCCGATCGACAATGCGCCACACTTCGTTGAGCAAGCGGTGTCCCTCCGAATAGGCGATCGCTGGCTTGACGTAGAGGCCTCCAATGGCTGCAACAGCGATCAAACAGGCAAGGAGTGTTGAGAAAAGCGATTTTTTCATAGGGAGACTTGAAGAAGGCGCTGTATCGAGGTGCGGGGATGGCAATGATACGTTTGATGGGTTGAGATTGTACTGGCACCGTAGAATCATTGAACGACGAACGACGCAAACCTTATATTTTTATTAAAGCGGTTCACATTCTTAACATATCTTAATTCGGTGTTTAGCCGAGATCGCTGTCTTATCGTGGCGGTGAAACGCTTTACGGAGTCAGCCTTAGCTGCGCTGAACGCTAGGTTAGCGTGATTTGTAACATTGCATTAGAGCGGCTTAGATTTATAGGAGCATTATGTTACATTTTTTAGTACGGAGTACTGTCATTCCCCTTTAATCTAGCTTGAAAATTATTTTGCTCAATGTTTACTAAGCAAGTCACCGATTCAAAGCCATTTCAGTGGTTCGAGGAGCGGCTGGAGATCCAGGCGATCGCCGATGATATTTCCTCTAAGTATGTTCCTCCTCACGTCAACATCTTCTACTGTCTAGGCGGCATCACGCTAACCTGCTTTGTGATTCAGTTCGCCACAGGCTTCCTGATGACCTTCTACTATCGGCCTACAGTCGCTGAAGCCTTCACGTCTGTTCAGTACATCATGACTGACGTTAACTTTGGCTGGCTGATTCGCTCGGTCCATCGTTGGTCCGCCAGCATGATGGTGCTGGTCATGATTCTGCATGTCTTCCGCGTTTACTTGACGGGCGGCTTCAAAAAGCCTCGTGAGCTGACTTGGATCACTGGCGTCGTCTTAGCGGTCATCACGGTGACGTTTGGCGTAACTGGCTACTCCCTACCTTGGGATCAGGTTGGCTACTGGGCCGTCAAAATCGTCTCAGGGGTTCCTGAGGCAATCCCCATTGTTGGTTCCACTGTTGTTGAGCTAATGCGGGGTGGTCAAAGCGTTGGTCAGTCGACATTGACCCGCTTCTACACGCTCCACACCTTTGTCCTGCCCTGGGCGATCGCGGTGTTTATGCTGCTGCACTTCCTCATGATTCGGAAGCAGGGTATTTCTGGCCCCTTGTAAATTTTCATCTCGGAGAACTGTATAACTATGTCAACCTTAACGAAGCATGATCTGAGCGATCCGCAGCTGAGAGAGAAGCTGAAGCAAGGCATGGGTCATAACTACTACGGTGAGCCTGCCTGGCCGAATGACCTGCTCTATGTCTTTCCCGTCGTTATTATGGGCACCATTGCCTGCTGTACTGCTTTAGCCGTACTCGATCCGGCTATGGTGGGCGAGCCCGCAAATCCGTTTGCGACACCGCTCGAAATTCTACCCGAGTGGTATTTGTACCCGACGTTCCAGATTCTGCGGATTGTTCCCAACAAACTCCTTGGCATTGGCGCTATGGCGGCGATTCCGTTGGGTTTGATGCTGGTCCCATTCCTGGAGAGCGTCAACAAGTTCCAGAACCCCTTCCGCCGTCCGTTGGCGACAACGGTGTTCATGGTCGGAACGCTAGTGACCCTCTGGCTCGGCATCGGCGCTACGTTCCCCATTGATGAGTCGCTTACGCTTGGTTTGTTCTAACCCACCTTGCTAATCGACTTACATAGATGCCATCCCCTCGAGCATGTCGCTCGAGGGGATTTTTTGTGAGGCTTTGAGCGCTTGTGAATAGGACGGGCTTCACCCCTGGCATAGGCAGAAACCCGCCTTGATGAGGCCCAATGAAACACGCTACTGTAATGGTACTGGTAAGTCGGGAGCGGCGCTCATGAACCAAGAATTTAGAGGTCTAGGGCTGAGTGGGTTGTCAAAAATTAGTAACTGGCTGATCTTGCTGGGGATAATTTGGCTTTTAGGCTCAGTAGGCTTGGGCTGGCTGGTTAAGTCAGCATTTATTTTGATCGGATTACTCATCATTACCCCGTTCGTCGCATTTTTAGGACTGCGCTGGTGGCTAAAGCGCAACTTGATTGAGTCATCCTGCCCAGTCTGTAGTAACCCTCTGATTGGTTTGAATGGCCAAGAGGTTCGCTGCCCGAATTGCCAAGAGCCAATAAAGGCTGAAAACAATGAATTTTACCGACTGACGCCGCCCGGTACTGTTGACATTCAGGCCGTAGACGTCAGCGCCCAAGAGATTCGAGACTAGGCTCTGAGCCCAGTGTGCCAACCGCGAACTGCAGCAACAGCCATCCGACGCACTCGGATGGCTGTTGCTGTATGGCGATGAGTCTGTAAAGTTTATTAACATTTATCCCGACCATCCGAAACGATAGCGTTCCAAATTGTGGCTAATATGGGGAGATTCCAATGAAGGGTCTAACCCCTCATTGTTGCGATCGCCTGATTGAGATATGGGGTATTCACTACCCGGCCTCATTACGCATCTAGCCCTTGCCCCACTGGAGAGTTCCTGATGGCTGACAAATGTAAGATCTGTTTTGTGTGTGAACCAGAAAAGAAAGAGGAAAAGAAGAAAGACGACAAGCCACCAGCTTTTCTAGCCATCGTGATTGCGATACTCGTCATTATCTTAGTGCTATGAATCTAAGTCCTCTATGTCGCTTAACCTTCTCTTAGCCGTCAATATGACTTGATTTGTGGCAATCTGAGGATAGTGTTTAACTCTAGCGCTACATTCAGATTGTCACTTCATACTGCTTTCTTGCCATGCAAACGCTGCCAACGCCATCCGCATCCGCCAAGCCAGCTGAACTACCAGTTGATACCGTAATTCACCGCCGCCAGACTCGCCCTGTGCGGGTGGGGAACATTACGATTGGTGGGAACAACCCGGTGGTCGTTCAGTCGATGATTAACGAAGACACCCTTGATGTGCCGGCATCCGTTGCAGCCATTCGAGCGCTGCATGAAGCGGGGTGCGAGATTGTGCGGGTGACTGTCCCCAGCATGGCCCATGCTAAGGCCGTTGCCGATATCAAGGCGTCCCTGCGGGCGACGTACCAAGATGTGCCCCTAGTTGCAGATGTGCATCACAACGGCATGAAAATTGCCCTTGAGGTGGCAAAGCATGTAGACAAGGTCCGGATCAACCCCGGCCTCTATGTGTTTGAAAAGCCCAAGAGCGATCGCGAGACCTTCACGGATAAGGAGTTTAGAGATATTGGCGATCGCATCCGTGACACCTTAGCGCCTTTGGTCGAGACTCTAAAAGCGCAA
Organism: Elainellaceae cyanobacterium; assembly: GCA_049647905.1. Lineage (GTDB taxonomy): Bacteria > Cyanobacteriota > Cyanobacteriia > CAKZMO01 > CAKZMO01 > JBCCAG01. The sequence goes on from JBARYO010000894.1 coordinate 4,210, forward strand.
GACAAGGCGATGCGCATTGGCGTCAACCACGGATCCCTATCTGAACGCATGCTGTTCACCTACGGCGATACCCCGGAAGGTATGGTGCAGTCAGCGATTGAGTTCATCCAAATTTGCGAATCGCTGGATTACCATAACCTTGTAATTTCTCTCAAGGCATCCCGCGTGCCGGTGATGCTAGCAGCCTATCGTCTTATGGTTCAGCGCATGAACCAGCTTGGAATGGCCTATCCCCTACACCTCGGCGTAACGGAGGCTGGAGACGGTGAGTACGGTCGTATTAAATCCACCGCAGGCATCGGTACGCTGTTGGCAGATGGGATTGGCGACACCATCCGCGTGTCGCTGACCGAAAATCCTATCAAAGAGATTCCGGTCTGCTATAGCATCTTGCAGGCGTTGGGGCTACGCAAAACCATGGTGGAATACGTGGCTTGCCCCTCCTGTGGGCGCACATTGTTCAACTTAGAGGATGTCCTAGGTAAGGTTCGTGCCGCCACGGACCACCTTACCGGACTCGACATTGCTGTCATGGGCTGTATCGTCAATGGCCCAGGAGAGATGGCTGACGCGGACTATGGCTACGTCGGTAAGCAGCCTGGCTTCATTTCCCTGTATCGGGGGCGGGAGGAAATCAAGAAGGTGCCTGAAGATAGAGGCGTTGAGGAACTCATCAATCTAATCAAGGCCGATGAGCGCTGGGTCGACCCGTAGTGCTAAGTCATCCGGATAGTTTGCTAGCAAAAAACACCGCTGGCGGTCGAGATTTCCGGCATGATAGTCCCTTTCTCGCATGTGTTAGTGTGGGGATACCCTCCAGTCTCAAATCTATTCTATGACTCTGATTAAGCGCGGACTTGTCTTGGGTACAACTGCTCTCGCCGTGGTGACGGTAGCGACAGTATCAGTGAGCCTCCATCCCAAAACCCAGGCTTTACTGCAAGATAGCCCCAAAGACATTGTGGACGAAGTTTGGCAACTTATTGACCGAACTTACGTAGACGCTACGTTTAATCAAACGGACTGGCAAGCGGTTCGCTTGGATTACCTCGACCGCAGCTACAGTGATCGAGAATCGGCCTACACTGCTATCCGGGAGATGCTGGACACTCTGGACGATCCCTATACGCGCTTCATGGATCCCCAAGAGTTTCGCAATATGCAAATTGACACCTCCGGGGAGCTAACCGGGGTCGGTATTCAGCTGTCTCAAGACGAAGAGACGAACAAGCTTGTGGTAGTTTCTCCCATTGAAGATACGCCAGCGTTCAACGCGGGTATCGCGGCAGGGGATATTATTACCCGCATTGATGACGTCGATACTACCGGTATGGATATCAGCGATGCCGTCAACTTGATTCGCGGGCCGGTGAACTCAGAGGTTAGCCTGACCATTTCCCGCAACGGACGCACCCTAGTTGTGCCTATCGTCCGAGCTCGAATTGAAATTCATCCCGTACGCTACGAAGCGAGGGTTGAAGCGGGATTAGGATCTGTCGGCTACGTTCGGCTGACCCAATTTAGCGCTAATGCTGCCGATGAAATGCGCGACGCCATTCGAGCACTGGAAAAAGATGAAGTAGAGTCCTATGTGCTTGACCTCCGCTCTAATCCTGGCGGGTTACTCTACTCCAGTATCGATATCGCCCGCATGTGGCTAGAGGACGGCGTCATTGTCTCGACTGTGAACCGGCAAGGACTGACGGATCGTCAAGAAGCGATTGGTGGGGCCTTGACCGACAAGCCTATGGTTGTTTTGGTGGATGGTGGATCGGCAAGCGCCAGCGAGATTTTGTCCGGAGCCCTCCAGGACAATGAGCGGGCGGTGTTAGTGGGAACTCAGACCTTTGGTAAAGGATTGGTGCAGTCCGTCCGTCCCCTGGGGGATGGTTCTGGCCTAGCAATCACCGTTGCCAAGTACCTAACGCCCAACGGCAACGATATCAATAAGGCTGGGATCGCCCCGGATGTTACTGTTGAGCTGACTGAGGCACAGCAGGAAGAGCTGCGTGACGATCGCACCTTGATTGGAACCTCAAATGATCCGCAATATGCGGAAGCCATCAATCTCCTGATGCAGAAACCGACGGCCGCTGTCGCTGCTCCTTAACCGCTAGCCTTTCTGTAGAATGACTGTGTTCAAACGCGTTTTTTCGATGTCCTGTGCTGGTGCATTTGTTGTTGGATTGGTGAGCTGCAGCAGTGGCACTGTAGACCAATGCAATCAGCTCATCAATGTGGCGAACCGCGCGGTGACCGATGTGGAAGCCGTCACCAGCAGCCCAGAATCTCCAGAGTCCAGGAATACTGAGTCCTTTTCGAATATCACAGAGACAGCCCAGCAAGCGGCATCTCAGCTAGAGGCAATTGACCTGACGGATGAGCAGCTGCAGTCCTATCGGCAGCGGTTCATCAAGCTCTATCGGGAGACTGGAGCGGCAACGGAACAGCTCGTGACAGCAGTAGAAGAACAAAATTTGCCGGCTGCAGAAGATGCGTACGAAAAGCTGGAAGCTGCGACGGGCCAAGAGGAACCGTTGGTCAATGAGGTTAACCAGTACTGCCAGTCCGTTTGATGAGCCCGCTGCATGGTTCAGACTTGATATTGGCCGATATCTGGATGGCGACATGAGCCGGGAAGATCATGCCTTATTGTTGAGCGGCTTGCCACAGGACAATTGACTCTTGAGCCGTATTGTAGGCGGCAGTATCAGAGGGAATGAGACGGGCGATACCGATCGCCTGCTCAATGTCGTCATCCGCCGTTTGCCGCGCGATGCGCAACAAGTCCTGACTCCATTGATTGCCAGAGCGGTTGGCCTCAAACCAGCTCGCGCTGCTGCGGGGAACGCGGCGGGTGAGCTGAATGGCATCTGCCAAATTGGCCGGGGTGCCTGTGTTACTTAGGCTCTCAGCTTGAGCGAGCAGGGTTTCCCCTTCGGTTTGCTGCCGCCACTGATCGAGCTGGGTTTGGGCTTGGTCATACAGCGCATGGTTTGGGCCCAACTCCTCCAACATGGCGATCGCGTCATCATAGCTGCCGTCGCGAGCAAGCTGACGGGAGCGGTCGAGAATCGGGGCATCTCGAATACGCTCCACCTGGCTCGTCCAGCGCGCGATCGCATCTGAGGCTTCACCATAGAGCACGCTGCTAGAGGAAACCCGTCCTGCCTGAGCAATGGCGGACTCCAGCGACTTGACATCGCCATTGCTGGCCATTGCTTCGGCCTCATTGAGCAGGGGCCGATCTTCAATGCGCTGAATTTGAGTTCGCCACTCAGAAATCGCGTTTTGGGCCTGGTCGCTGCGGGGATGGTCGTAGCTGATTAGCTCTGCTTGGGCGATCGCAGCGCGTAAATTACCGGGGCCTCCGCGAGACGCCATTGTCTCTGCCTCAGCGAGGTACTGCAAACTTTGGATGTCAAGCTGCCAATAGCGCGCAAATTCTTCGGCCCGGTAGTGTAGCGGTCGACCGGGTCGGACCTTTCTAACCTGGATAATGGCGGTTTCGATGTCAGAAATTGTGTTTTTGTTCGCCTGCATCACCGCTAGCGCTATCGCTTTGAGGTCTTCTGCCTGTGCTTTGAACTCTGTCGTGTCTGGCAGCCTCCGGGCGACGGCAAGGGCTTGCTGACTGTCCCCGTCGTCTAGAGCATCTAGACCCATGTCAAGGGCGCGCTGCCAGAATTGATCGCTAGTTCGGCGCGCTGCGGCATGAAGATAGCTGGTTTTTCCAATCTCCCCCACTAAGTCAATGGCCGTGAGCAAATCGTTGAGGACTCCTTGACGGGCTAGATAGCGGGCTTCTGCCAGCTTCTCCCCCTCGGCGCGAGTCACCGTAATCAATTGGTCTAGCTGCGCGTACTTTGTGGTTTTCCAGTACCGGTTTCCAAGCTCAGAGAGGTCTAGTGCTTTGCTGAAGGCTCGCTGAAAGTCCTCTTGGCGCAGGGCAGATTCCGCATCCTGAAACAGTCGCTCTCCGTCGGCCCAAATCTTACGCCAAGAGGCCATTTTTTCCTCGACCTGCTCGTGCGCTGGCCATTGGGGAGCCATGCGTCGGGCGATTGCAAGGGCCTGCTCCAGTTCGCCTTGCTGAAATGCCGCTTCCGCCAGGTCAAGCAAATCGAACGACCAAGCTTCAACCATCCGATTAAGCTCAGCGCCCATGGGATGATCATCGGGGAGGCTACTGATTAGCGCGATCGCCCGGCGCAAATCCCGCTCCGTATTTTTCTCCGCAGCTATCTCTGCGCAATAAATCCGCAGTGTCGCCGATGCCATAGGCCAGAAGATCGACGGACAGTTGGGCTGTCCTGGAATTCGGAGTAGGCTGGTTGCTGCCAGGGTCGCTGCCCCGACGAACAATGCGGAGCCAAAGGCCATCCAAATCAGCCTGCTCCTCACTATTCCGGCACCTGGAATTGATCTCAACGCTGGCTGTTGGGTCGGGGGCACATTGCCGTAACTACTGTTCCGCCCGTTGTCTGGCATTGTAGACCGTGAGTTTGACATGCTACACCTTTGAGCAAGCTCTACCGTGGGGACTAGTTGTTAGACCCTGCCGCTTGGCACCACAGAATCGCGACAAATAACCTGCGTCGTAGGCAGACTACCTACACTGTATCCAACAGGCTTTGTCCCGAATCCGGCAACCCCATTCTAAACGTAATTCTCCGTTCGACGGCAACCTTTAGTCCTGCACATAGTCCTCACCGCTGATGAGAGCATGCTCAGCCCGGACAAATTCGCGCCCGAGATAAAGTGCATGGTCCAGTGCTGTGAGCGGCGGCCTAGTGGGGATTTCCGTAATTTGAATCCCCAGTTCCTTAGCACTTCGGCCTTTGTAAACATGGGTCGGCTGACGTTTGAGGGGACCGTTACAGGGCAGGGGCTTACCAGTTTCAGGATCTAAAGCAATCCCCGTATCGCTGATGGTGTTGGTGTAGTGAGCGGCGCAAATCAGCTGATGGACTTGATCTAGATAGATTACGAAATAGCCCGCTGGATCGAGGGCTATTTCGCGTTTCGAGAGCTCAGCGTCCAATGCGGATACATCAGCAGCTAGTCGATTGCTCTGGGCATGATGGGTTGTGGTTTGAGACATCTGTCCTAAAGACCTCCGTCACTTGAGAGTATTGGTTCATTGGCAGGCTGCGGTATTGCAAAACACCGTGGCTAAACGCTGCTGGTCTGAGGCAATAATGCAGAATAAATCGCAGCAGAATCGAGCTGCTCACCGATGAGCACGAGCCGGGTTTGTCGGGTCTCGCCTGGCTGCCATAGGCGATCATAAAAGCTGTCAAACCGCTGTCCCACGCCTTGCAGGACGAGGCGCATTGGCTTTTGAGGGACATTGACAAATCCCTTGACCCGATAGAGTTTGTGGATTTTACCGAACTGCTGAAGCTTTGCGATGAGCTGCGAAGGCTCAATGCTGGCATCTAGCGTAATCTGAACCGACGTGATTCGCTCATCATGGTCGTGATGATCATGGTCGTGGTGATCATCATCAGCGTGGTCATGGCCATGGTAAGACCGCTCGTCTAGGTGGCGCTCAACTTCAGCGTCAAGCCCCAGCAAGAGGTCTGGGGTAATACGCCCCTGACGGCAGGCAATAACACCAACTCCGTCGGTAACACGCTCCGCAATCTGCTGCTGAACCAAGGTTTGCTCAGAAGAATTAAGCTGATCGAGTTTAGTCAAGAGCACGAGATCTGCGCAGGATAGCTGATCAGCGAATAGCTCATCAATCGACGTCTCGTGATCCAAGCTAGGATCCGCCTGCTGCTGGCGCTCCAAAGCGGCTGTGTCTTGGGCTACTTCGCCCAAGGCGATCGCTTCGGCGTCGACGACGGTGACAACGCTGTCTACCGTGGCCTGGGTACGAATTTCTGGCCAGCGAAACGCCCGAATTAAGGGCTGAGGTAGCGCTAATCCCGATGTCTCGATGACAATACAGTCGATCTGATCGCGGCGGCGTAGTAGCGCCTGCATGGTCGGTAAAAACTCTTCCTGAACGGTGCAGCAGAGACAACCGTTGGTCAATTCAACGATGTTGGGAATTTCTGAGCCACCTTGGGACTCTGATGCTGCAGACTCTGATGCTGCGGACCGTGGACCAGCAGCGGTGTCATCGTCACAGATTTGGCAGGCGCGCAGTAGATCGCCATCAATGCCAATTTCACCAAATTCGTTCACCAATACAGCAATCCGCCGTCCGCCGCTGTGGGTGAGCAGGTGGCGGATTAAGGTCGTTTTCCCAGCGCCTAGAAAGCCGGTAATGACCGTGACGGGAAGCTTATCCATGGTGTGTCTCCACCGTCAATGGTAGAAATCGGAGACACAATAATCTAGTGGCTCTGGGGCTAGATCGTTCGATCCAGATGCTATGCAGCAAATGCATTACCTGTACCTCGCAGATAAACAACAACGTTGAGACTGAACATTAGACGGCAGGCATTCTGACTCACTAAGCGCGTCCCACCAGACAACCTAGGTGAGACCTTAGATTACAGCTGCGGGACAGTGACGGACTCTTCAGGGGCCGTTGCCAATGAATCACCGTGCTTTCCCCGGTGCCAGCGTGACAGGTGATCTCGAACGGGTCCAAAGGTTGTAGACAACGTGACCTGCTAACAAAACCAGTTGCTGACGTGGCACCTCTAGCGGCTGATCCCCACTAGAACCATCTCGTCTAGCTAGTCTAGCAACCTTGTGTAGCCTCTGGCTGAAATGGCTACGGACTGCACAACGCGACTGTATCGTTTTTTTAAGTCGAAACATCCAGCCAGTAAAATAGACGTATTCTCGTGTCAAGCGGGGCGTTATATACATTTAGTCCGGTTTATCTACTCCCATAGGTAAGCCCATAGATGATTTGAGAACGGAAGGAAAATAGATATGGTTCAGCGCGGGTCTAAAGTCAGAATTCTTCGTCCAGAGTCTTACTGGTACAAGGATGTTGGTACGGTGGCGTCAGTTGATCAAAGCGGTATTCGTTATCCCGTCATTGTTCGATTCAACAAAGTCAATTATTCTGGCATCAACACCAACAACTTTTCTGAAGATGAGGTCATCGAAATTGGGGGAGGCACCAAAAAGTCGACGAAGTCCACAACCGGAAAGCAGACGCCTATAGAGCCAGCGTCTCGCAAAACCGGTCAGGCAACGAAAGCTGATACAAAATCGGCTGAAGCGGATGCGCCGGGGGCGAGAAATCCTACGGAAGGTGATCCCAATCAGGGAACTCCCGACCGCTAGGGAAACCGTTGCCAACGATTTAATGTAAAAGCAGGGTGAGGCATTTCTTTACTCTGCTTTTGGCTTTAGTAGGAGCCTCTGATGTCAATTGACACTATCGGGGATGATCTCGGTCACGACACGATCGCCCGTGATGACAATGGTCTGATTCTCCAGCCGCCCAACAGCGCGATCGCCTTTGAGATCGAGAGCGGGATCGGGCTGGCGGTAGACGACGTTCTCCTCCGCCACGATATTCTGAGTGGGAATGGTCCAGGTCAGGCGATCGGAGCTGAGGCGACCACCACTCCGCTGCGCGAGCACCGACACATTACCCTGCATGCGGAACACTTCTGTCTTTAGATCTCCCTGGCCCCGATCTGCTTTGATCACTAGCTGCTCCGCCTGGTGACGAACAGTAAAAGGCTGGCTAGCCGCAACGGTCTGCTCACCAATATTCCAGCGCAGCGCATCACCCGTCATCTGCACCGGCGGCTTCTGGAGTGTAACTACCGCGTTTTGCTGCAGCACAGCAACCTCTTCACCGATGTTGAAGGTGGCCCGGTCAGCGCTAGCGCTATGGGTAATTTGGTTGCCCTGACGCTGGCGAATCTGAAGGGGTTCATCAGCCGTGAGCTGCTCATCTTCAATCAGCCATACTAGGCGATTGCCATCGAGCTGTACCGTGCCTTCGGTATTCGTTATCTTGACGTTGTTTTCAATGAGAATGCGCTGCTCGTCAATATAAGCGCTGGCGGAATCTGCTACGAGTTTGATGTCGGGGTGGGTACCGGTAACTTGCCCCTGGATCGTGATTGTGTTTTGCTCTGGGTTCCAGGTCAGCTCATCCCCTTTGAGGATGGCTCCACTTTCTAGATCTTCAATGACGACTTGGTCTCGCAGCATCAGCTGCTCACCATTCTGGATAATGTCACCTTCATTAGCGGAAACATCATAGGCGGGTTTACCGTCCCGGAAAAACTCGCCTGTCGGATTTTTGATTTCCGCGTCCTGCCGGTCCTGGCTGTATACTGCCTCGTCAGCAACAACCCGCCACTGTAGCTTTCCGGCATCATCCGCCTGCTCCAGGGTAATGTTGCGGAACGTCAAGTCCTGCTCAGGATCGGTGTCGCCGTCATCGCTCAAGGTCTCATCCACCTCTGGGCCGCGATCGCGACAGGATACCCCTATCGGAGCCACCACGAGCAGCATGACTAGTGCAGCGGTTACGGACCGAACATTACATCGATAGAAGCGCGACACCATTACTCTAATGACCTATCTATCTATCATGTACAGGAGCTGTGGATTCGACTCTAGCACAGCGCCCCTGTCTCCAATTGGTGGGCTACCTATGCCGCGTTTATGGTTCGTCATTCATTACCGTAATGCCTGACAGAGGTCTATAGGTATAGCTTTGCTGCCGAGGTGTCTTCTGGATATCTTCCTTGATTACATCCAAATCAATGTAGCGATCGGCAACGTTGATCAAGCTGTCGCTTGTCATTGAGCGTAAGCTGACGACTTCAACTCTCGCCCCGCGATAGCTAACAGAATCTACAGCGTAGGCTAGGTCACCATCTCCGCTGACGAGGATAGCGGTGTCGTAGGACCCGACGAGCGCCATCATATCTACAGCGATCTCGACGTCTAGGTTGGCTTTCTTAGAGCCGTCGGGAAGCTGAACCAAGTCTTTGGCCACTACTCGATAGCCATTGCGGCGCATCCACAGCAAAAACCCCTGCTGCTTTTCATTGGTGCGATCGACCCCGGTGTAGAAAAAGGAGCGCAGCAGACGCGATCCGGCTGTCAACCGGCAGAGGAGCTTGGTGTAGTCTATTTCAATGCCCAGCTGAAGCGCGGCGTAGAAGAGGTTTGAGCCGTCGATAAAAATAGCAATGCGTCCTCGGTTTTCGAGCACCTGCTCTGGGGTGAAGATGGTGTCAGCCTCGAAACTACTGTTCATCATTAGATTAAAGCCTCAAAAAGAATTTGCTAAAGATAGCGAAAGAATAGACAGAGTTTTAAAAACGTTGAGCGTAAATCTGATTGCTGCTCCCCTGTAGGCAGCTACCGTGATACTAACAGAATGGCCAGACTTAATTGCATCGAAATCAGACAGTATCTACATCAGCCCAAGGGATCTATTTTTTGGAAAATTGGGATTGCCTCCCCTAAGGCTTGATTGCCTGGCAGCATTCCCCATGTAGAGTGCTGATCGTATGACATCGTTTGCGCCGATAAGTCGTTGAAATCAACGGCAAATCCAAGCTGCTGATAGATTCGATTGCTTAAGTTTGGGATAACGGGTGATAGAAGATAGGCCGCTATCCGAACAGTTTCAAGAACCGTATACAGCACTTGGTCAACCTCCTCTTGCCGACCTTGCTTATACAAAGACCAAGGGGCCTTGTCGTCGACGTATTTGTTGCTAGCGCGAATGACAGACAAAATTGTCTCGCAGCCGCGGCTAAACGCTAGCTTATGGAAAGATTCCTCCACTTGGTCCTTGAGGGCCAAGCCCTGAAGTTTGAGCACATTGTCTTCAAGCTTTGATGCATCGACGTCTGGGACGTGGCGATCGCAGTATTTATAGGCCATCTTGAGCGTCCGGTTGAGTAAATTGCCCAAGTCGTTGGCCAAATCGGCATTGAGAATATTGATGAAGCGCTCTTCGCTGAAATCCCCATCGCGACCCAGCTCGATTTCCTTCATAAAGTAATAGCGCACGGCATCTGAGCCATATTGGTCCGTCAGCCGAACTGGATCGAGGACATTCCCCAAACTTTTGCTCATTTTGTGCCCGTCCTTGGTCAAAAATCCATGGCCAAAGACTTTGTCCGGCAGCGGTAGTCCGGCAGACATCAACATGGCTGGCCAATAGACGGCGTGGAAGCGGAGAATATCTTTCCCAATCAAGTGTAGATTGATGGGCCACCACTGCTTGAGGGCATTATCTAACGTGGGTTCATCATCGGGGTCGAGCAGCGCTGTCACATACCCCAGCAGTGCATCAAACCAAACGTACAGCGTATGTTTCGGATCCCCTGGCACCGGAAATCCCCAATCGAGATTGACGCGAGAAATCGAAAAATCCTGGAGCCCCCGCTCGACGAAGCTCAAAACCTCATTGCGGCGAATGTCAGGTTGAATAAAGTCGGGCTGGTCTTGATAAAATGCTTCTAGCTTTTGCTGGTATCGAGATAGACGAAAAAAATAATTCTGCTCATCTCGCCATTCTGCAGTGACGTTGGGATGGAGGGGACAGCGCCGCTCGTCTAGGAGCTCGCGATCTTCTTTAAACTCGTCGCAGGCGACGCAATAGTGCCCTTGCTGTTGACCGAGGTAGATATCGCCGCTATCTTGAACTCGGCCAAAAAACTCACGCACGATGGCTTCGTGCTTTGGCGCGGTTGTGCGGCTAAAGCGGTCGTAGCGAATGTCAAGTTGTTGCCATAGCGCCACAAAACTTTGAGCGATCGCATCACAATGCTCCTGGGGCGAACGTCCGGCCTGAAGCGCCGTGCGCTCAATTTTTTGCCCATGTTCGTCAGTGCCGGTAATGAGCAAAACGGGCTGCTGCATCAGCTGATGAAACCGAGCGGCAACGTCAGCGGCAATGGTAGTGTATGCGCTCCCCATGTGGGGCACATCGTTGACATAATAGAGCGGCGTGGTTACCGCAAAGGGCCGTTGCTGGGAAGAATCGAAGGTCATGACGCGTACTGCATACACCAAGACTGGTTCAGCACAGCTGGTCAGTCTACATTTATTGTATGAGTCTATCTGCTCAAACAATCTTAAAGGATTACGTCGTTTGTGTTTGCTGTGGGGCAACACAACCGTCAAGGTGGCTTCTCAATGTCTTCCCCACGACAGTTGTGTAACACTGTATTAAGAAGCCACAACAAAGGTAGACATACAAGTAGACATACAGTTGGTTACATTAGTGTCCGCTGTCCTCCCGCATTTCTGCTTTGAGTTTGAGCCGTCAAGATTTGAACGTATAGGCATGGTCGACCGCCGTCCGCTCCATATCTCTCAGCAAGTTCTTCGTGCCGCAGGCACACGCCTATATGTGCATCACCGGGATCGCGTGCCTATAGATGATGCCGTTATCGTGGTCAGCAACCATCGAAGCGTTCTAGACGCCTGTATCCTCATGGCTGCTTTAGATCGTCCGGTTCGTTTTGCCTGTCACCATTACATGGGGCATGTTCCTATCATGCGGGAGCTTGTGGATAGCCTGGGCTGTTTTCCACTGGATGCGCCGGATCGCCGACAGCATGCCTTTTTCCAGCAGGCTGGTCAGTTGCTTGGAACAGGTCAGGTGGTGGGGATATTTCCTGAAGGCACACAGCCCATGGTGGCGCTCAAGCCCCCTAGCACGATCCAGACCTTTCAGCGAGGGTTTGCCCACTTGGCGTTGCGCTCACCAATTCAAAACCTAGCGGTTTTACCTGTGGCGATCGCTGCCAGCGCCGAGTTGAGCGGTCCTGCAATGCCGCTGCGGGCGCTGCATTGGGTCGACCCCTCAGAACCGTTGTTCAACCAGTCCGGATGGCACCCCCTGGTGGTCTATCGCCATGTCACAGCCTTCATTGGCCAGCCCATCTGGATTCGCCAGCGCGATCGCGATGCCTACGAGGGCAAGGGCGCAAAGCAGACGGTTCAGGCGCTGAGCGATCGCTGCTATCAGGACATTTCAGACCTGCTCCAGCACGCTTTTTGACATGCTGATTTTCAATTAGTTGCTTTTAACAACGTCTAAAATCCAAATCTATTATGACGAGTGCTTCAGACCAGCTCTTTTTCCTAAATCCTCAGAGGACGACCCCTCACCGCGAAGACATGCCCCTGTTTATCTTTTTGCCCGGCATGGACGGCACCGGGGAACTGCTATACCTACAGACAGAAAGCCTGCAGGGCAGCTTCGATGTCCGCTGTCTGGTCATCCCGTCGTCTGACGTGAGTAATTGGGAGCAGCTGGCTGACAGCGTCACCATGTTGATTGAGCAAGAACTAGCAGAGAATCCCCGCAAGGTCTATCTGTGTGGCGAGTCCTTTGGTGGCTGCCTTGCCCAGAAGGTGGCGACGCGATCGCCCCACCTCATCGACCGGCTGGTTTTAATCAATCCCGCCTCTTCTTTTCAGCATCGTCCCGTATTAGCCTGGGGGGCTCAGCTGACCCAATATGTCCCCGATGTCATTTACCGGACATCCTGCGCAGGGTTACTGCCATTTTTGGCCCATTTGGATCGCCTGGATAACCACGATCGGAGCGAGCTGCTGCGGGCGATGCGATCGGTGTCTCGAGATGGGGCCGCGTGGCGATTGTCCTTACTCCGGCTCTTCGATGTCACTGACCAGCAGCTGCAGCGGCTTAACTTCCCAGTGCTGGTAGTGGCCAGCGTCTGCGACAATCTACTCCCATCGCTGGCTGAAGCAGAGCGTCTAGTTGATGTCTTGCCCGAGGCGCAGATGCACATCCTCGTTGAAAGTGGCCATACTTGCCTGCTCGAACATGGTGTCAACCTGAGTGAGATTCTCAAAGCCGCCGCTTTTGCTCCCGATATTGTGCAGTACCAGGCGTCAACACCAACATCGTCAGGCATCTGATAGCGTAAGCTACCAGACCAAATGTTACACAAATTATCACTGTGATGGCCCATCTGCGTCCAGAATCGACCGTCTACGGCCAAAATCGACCCTAACCCCAACTCAGGTAAAATTCAGACCCAGTGTGAGACGGTTGAAGTGGTAGGCTTCTAAGTGAACCATGTGCTGTAACTGGTGAATCTGGACATCCGGAACTAAGGAGGAATCTGATATGAAACGACTGGCAAGACTACTTATTCTAGTGGCAGTTCTTGTATTTACAAGTGCCACTGGTCTGGTAGGAGCTTCTGCGCAGGCTAGCCCGATAACCCAGCTGAATGCCCTAACTTCAGCGCCTACGTTGGCGGTAGAGCGGCGCAACATTGTGGACGAACGGGCTCAGGAAGTGGGCTACAAGGTCGATCTGAATAACTCCAATATTCGAGCCTTTATTCCACTGCGTGGCATGTATCCAACCTTGGCAGGAATGATTGTCCGCTACAGCCCCTTTGAGTCAGTTGACGATGTTTTCGAAATGCCTGGCCTATCGGACCAGCAGAAAGATGTACTGCAAAGCCATCGGGATGAGTTTGTGATAACAGCGCCCAATGCGGCGTTTGTCGAAGGTGCCGATCGCTTCAACAACGGCGTTTATCGGTAGTTGCCATAGCGATTTAACAGACCAGTTGACGCAAACGGCCAATTGTAAAGGTGGGACTCTGGGCTGTAGCTCGGCGTCCCGCTTTTAATAGAAACATTAAGCTCCGGCTAAAATGAGTTGGGGATTGCATGAACTGCGGAGTTGAATCGCTTGGCTGACTTTGATGTCCTCGTTGTTGGAGCTGGTGCCGCTGGTCTGTATGCAGCCCTATGTCTACCCGCCAATCTTAAGGTTGGGTTGATTACCAAAGATACGGTGTCTAAGTCGGCGAGTGACTGGGCTCAGGGTGGTATTGCAGCGGCGATCGCCACCAATGATTCGCCGCTGCTGCATGTGGATGACACCCTCAAGGCGGGTGCTGGGCTCTGCGATCGCGCGGCGGTCGAGCTGATGACCGAGCAGGCTGAGGATTGCATCGCGGCCTTAATCAATATGGGGGTCGCCTTCGATCGCTCTGATGGGCAGCTCGCCCTCACCTTAGAAGCGGCCCACTCCCGCCGCCGGGTGTTACATGCTGCTGACACCACTGGCCGTGCGATTGTCGCCATCTTAGGTCAGCAGGTGCTGCAGCGCCCCAATATTCAAATTCTCAATCGAGCATTTGCCTTAGACCTATGGATGGTCAACGCCGGTGGCGATCGCCAGACGCCTAGCAAATCCCAGTGCTGCCGTGGGGTGATTGTGCTTCACAACAGGACCATTCGCTGTTTAGCCTCGCGCGCTGTGGTGTTGGCAACCGGCGGCGGCGGGCAGGTGTTTTCAAATACGACTAACCCATCTTTAAGTACGGGGGATGGGGTGGCGATGGCCTGGCGTGCAGGGGCGCTGTTGAGGGACTTGGAGTTTGTTCAATTCCACCCGACGGCTCTGGCTAAGACGGGTGCGCCGCGATTTTTGATTAGTGAAGCGGTAAGAGGGGAAGGGGCTCACTTGGTCGATGACCTGGGGCATCGATTTGCCTATGAGTACCACCCTGCGGGGGAACTAGCCCCACGTGATGTCGTTAGTCGAGCCATTACAAGCCATCTCAGCCGTAGTGAGGAGTCGCAGGTTTGGCTAGACTTGCGTCCGATTCCAAACGAGCGAATTCAGCATCGGTTTCCCAATATCATCAACGTGTGTCGGCAGTGGGGCGTTGACCCCCTGACAGACATGATTCCGGTCTCCCCTGCTGCCCACTACTGGATGGGGGGGATACATACTGACCTCTCCAGCGAAACGTCTTTGGGTCACGTCTATGCTGTGGGAGAAACTGCTAGTACAGGGGTCCATGGCGCCAATCGTCTGGCCAGTAATTCTCTGCTGGAATGCATTGTGTTTGGGGCTCAGTTGGCCAAACTGAAACTGCCGTCAGAACCACTGCCCTGGGATGAGGCATCCAAATCTGAGGCGATCGCGGCCTTAGCCCCACCCCATCGAGATGGGGCTCCACAAGCTGCAGAAAGGCGAGCCCAGCTCAACGAAATTCGGCATCAACTGCCGCAGCTGATGTGGGCCAGCGCTGGCATCATTCGCCATCAGGGCGCTCTAGAGACTGCCCTGGCCCAAGCTATCCAGTGGCAAGCTCAGCTGCCGCTGCTGTCCCCACTATCGCTACAGCCGCCCAGCGCTCTGGGGAATGGGGCTGTCGTTTCTACGGCTGATGTGCAGCTTTGGGGCGAAACCCGTAACCTACTAGACATCGCAACGCTGATCTTGAAAAGCGCTGCGTTTCGGCAGGAGAGCCGTGGCGGTCACTACCGCAGCGACTTCCCCGCCGCTGATTCGGCATGGAAAGCCCACACCTTGGTCCGCGCCGACGCGCTCTGGCTGGAGCCCTCGGATATCGGCGATTCAGTCCCTGCACCTGCCGCTGTTGATGTCACGACTCATAGACCGTGAGAAATCGTGGTGCCATAGTCGGCTCTTTCAACATGTCCCTGCCGTCTAAATCCTATCGCTGCCCGAGCCTCAAGCCTGGACCGTAGCGGTTTAAGATATGGGGTAGCCAAGCGTGATGTCTATCCAGCTTCGCCTCCTGCTCTATGACTAGACTTCTCCCACCCAAATCAGTTTGGCAGCATCTGACCTTGATGCCGCTGTCAGATCCCTCCAATCCTCTGTGGCACAGTACTTACCTCACTCGCTTGAGTGGGCTGTTGTCAAGCTGGCAGCGCGATAACTGGCTGTTGCGGCAGGCCCATGGGATCGCTGTTGCCCTTGTGCTGCTGCTGGTTGCTGTGGCTCCGTTCACCTCGACTACGATGATTGGGCTGATTCTCCTAGCCTGCAGCGCGGCTTGGCTGC
>JBARYO010000895.1:0-5833 GCA_049647905.1 Elainellaceae cyanobacterium
GGCGATCGCTTAAGGTTAGTCTCTGATCATCGCCCTAACGCACCGCAGTGCTAGACGTAGCCTTCTCAAACATAGGCATCTCAGGATCAAGCGATGGGCAATTCACCCGAGCGCTTCCCTGCCAATCGGTAAAGGTCGTCTCGTCGAAGTAATGGCGGGGTGTCTCCATCAACAGTCGCCAAGCGTCGCCAGCGGGGACGACGTAACCCATCCGGTTGGGGTACAGAGTAGCCAAATGCTCTCGCACCAGGGGATAGTAATTGGAATTGAGACCTGGAAAGATATGGTGCTCAGCGTGATAGGAGAAATTGAAGTGCAATAGGTCAATAATCTTCGGCACCTCAATAGATACGCTATTCATCAACGGATCGTTGACCTCTGTCATCGGGCAGAGCAGATGGTTGGTGTAGATGTAGAAGATCATGCCGGAATACCCTAGCCCGATGGGAAGGACATAGGCTAGAGCTAGCTTGATCGGGTCGAATTGGAGGTAGGTCAAGAGGCTGATGTGGAGCAGCACGATCAACGTTAGCTCCATGGCGATCGCCCGCCGCTCTTCAGGCTTTACTGAAAACTGTGCCGTGACGTGGGGGCAGTAGGTTTGGTTGAAGAACAGCACCGCCGCCAAATGTCGAAAGGTGTACAAAGCCCAGGCGGTTGCCATGCCCAGCCCTAGCCCCAGCGACGTCACCGTGGACGATGGTACAATCATATGCTGTGCCCACTTGCCAAAAACATCGGGCTCCCCATAGCGATAGCTACGATCTGGGTCGGCTACCGCATTTGTATTGCTGTGGTGGACTCGGTTATGTAAGGTCTTCCAAAGGGTTGGCGGCATCCATAAGATAGCCTGACTAAATAGCGTCACGAGCTTGATCACGAGCCCATTGCGAATCACGCTGCCGTGCATCAGATCATGGCCAACGAACAGGAGCACAATAACGGCGTTGCCCATAAAAATTGCAAAAGGCAAATAAAGCCAAATCAAAGCTGTGGGCCAGCGATCAAGCTGGGCAGCAATTCCCCACCCTAAAAGTAAAATAGCGGCATTGATCAACAGGATAATGAGCTTGCTTGAGTCTGGCTCAAAAGCTGCTTTTGGCAAGAGAGGCCGCAGTTGTCTTGCATAGGTGGTTTGGGGAATGGGGCGATTGGATACAGAATGAGTCATGTAGAAAATCTTTATGGGCCTATTTACGGTATCACCGATATTTGATCGGCACCTCTTAACAGACCCAAAAAGCCTCGAAATGAATTAACTGTACACAAAATGCCGTAGCTGGCGGCGCAGGTTATGTATCTCTAAGCGTAGAAATTAGGTTTAGCGGTTAGTTGATACAGCTGTACATATGTCCCGGCAGCATAAGCGCCTTGGCTTAGCATTAAATAGAACTCCCAGTTCCGCTTCCACTCTTCCGTCGTGTCGAATGGTGTAGAGCCAATTATGTCTGCGATATAAGGCTGAATCTTGAGCCAGTTTTTCTGGAAGTAGTGGTTCCACGCCTGAAGCGTCGTTGCATAACTATCTGCAATATTCTGCTGCTTTTGGATAACAAACTGGCGATCGCTTTCCAGGGCTTTACCGATTTCTGACGGTGCCCCTAGGGATAGGTGATGGAGGATGTAGCGGTTAATGTAGGGGTCGCATATCACCACGGGATGGTCAGTGCCGATGGTTTGAATGGCCAAGATTCCATCTTGAGGCATAATTTTGCGAACGTTTTTGAGGATATTGGGCCAGTTCCGAATTCCCCCATGCTCGATTGTTTCGAGGAAGATGCACTTGGTGATATGGTCGACGCCGGACTGCGCTAGGATTTCGCTATGCGAATCATGATAGCTGTGGTTGTAGAAGAAGTAGTTTTCGACGCCAGAGAATTGAGACTTGCAATAGCTCACCTGCGCGCTTGAAATCGTGAAGCCAATATAGGTGAGATTAAACCGATCCTGCAGATATTTGGGCAGCGTCCCCCAGCCACAGCCACAGTCTAAAACAATATCTCCATCTTTGAGCTGCATCTCTTGAGCCCAGTAGTCGAGGCATTGGATTTGGGCAGAGGTCAAGTTTTCTGGTGTTCTCTCAATACCGGTCCAGAGTCCGGTGGTGTACTTCATCGTCTCCTCCAAAAAGCCTTCGTATAGCTCGGCGGGCAGGTCGTAGTGTTTTTTGGCGACATCGTTCTGCCGAATCAACGAAATATTGAAGAACTTGTACAAAATTTGCTCAAATATCAAAGCCGGTGAGTTAGGCATCTCAAATAGGATTGAGTTGGCTTTGTTCTCATCGTCGAGGTCAAAAAGACGCCTGAGCAGTAAGTCGAGGCGATCGCAGCGCCACAGCCCTTTGACGTAGGTATTGCCTAGTCCTAAAGTCTTGAATGTTTTAAACTGGTGTAAAACGGTATTCTCTTGACCATCTTGGCAAACAATGTCCCATAAATTTCTGGAGGTATCAGCTTCAGATTCTGTTAAGACCTGAATATCTTGTCGAGCGAGCTGCTGAATGAGACTGTTGTTGCGCCAGCGTTGTGTCTTATTTTGGCCACTTAGCGGATTGAATAGTAATGAAGTCACAGTTGTTCTCCTGAGCTTGATCGTTAGGATTCTAAAGTAGAGATACTTATGGATGAGTAGGCTAAGCTTGCGGCGATCGCCGTTGAGAGAGTGTTTGAAAAGCCGCAAAAGTTCTGCATTACCCCCCTCAATTCCCCCTACGCCCTTCGGGCAGGCTGCGCCAAAGCAAGGGGGGATTGAGGGGTGAAGCAGGAGCGTAATGCTTCAACCGACAGGTTTCAAACATCCGCTTAAATAGAATGCTGCATTTACGGGGCTCAGCTACTGGAGCCCGTCCCTGTCTTGCCGCTATCTAGAGCTGAAAAATTGCTAAAGTTTGTTTCTGTTTAGGTTAATGTTGCTCTATAGGTAGAGCTGATATTCTTGAAATTTTATTGCGACTTTCGAACCAAAATTTGGACTAACAACAGATATAAGCCTGCGGCTAAGACCAAATTCACACGGAGTCTGTCCCCACATTTAGACTTGGCGATTTACTTGAACAATGACGATCTTCTGAAGATGTAAACTATAGAAAAAATCGGCCGGTATTATTGTTGAGACAAACGACGAAAAACCATTTAGCGGATAGCTTGGCCGCTTTTGACGATGGGATAGGGGTTTTGAGAAGTTTTATGTGAATCTATCGGCAGTCTGCTAACCTTGCAAAGGCAGTCTGCAGCTGCTAAAGCAATCTATATTTTTCTAATTAAAATCACTCTAAATGCTTTCCATCATAAAGTAAATAGTCCGCAAGCTAAGTTCTTGTTTTGTTGGAATATGTTACTCAATAGATCCGACAAGCATCTAATTAAGTCCATCTAGATTGTGGGAGATAAAGCTGACAATATCGCAGCTGAGTGACCCCAGATAAATTTACTCAATACCATACCGTCTCTATTGGGACATAGCGATCGCTGGTGTAGAAATCTGCCAAAATAGAATCTGCCCAGATTTTACACAACCCCCACAGCGCGCTATGACACTTGTCATCTACAACACCCTCACCCGTCGCAAAGAGGTTTTCGAGCCTATCTCCTCAAAGCAAGTGAGCATGTACTGCTGTGGCGTTACCGTCTACGACTACTGCCATCTAGGCCACGCCCGCTCCTACATCGTGTGGGACACTGTGCGGCGCTACCTCGAATGGCGAGGCTATGCCGTACGCTATGTGCAAAACTTCACCGACATTGATGACAAGATTCTGCGGCGGGCCATCAAAGAAGACTCTTCTATGGAAGCCGTTTCCGAAACCTACATCCGGGCTTACTTCGAAGACATGGCGCGGCTCAACATCCGCGAGGCCGATGACTATCCCCGTGCCACCCACACCATGGACGGCATCCAGCGGCTGATTTACGAGCTAGAGCAAAAGGGAATGGCCTACGCCGCTGCTGGAGATGTATACTACGCGGTGCAGCAGTTTCCCGAGTACGGCAAGCTCTCTGGACGACGGCTGGAAGATTTGCAGGCAGGGGCCAGCGGGCGAACGGGCGATGGCGATGGCGATGATCGTAAGCGCTATCCCTTTGACTTTGCGCTATGGAAGGGAGCCAAACCTGATGAGCCCGCTTGGGAGTCCCCTTGGGGTTCTGGACGACCGGGATGGCATATTGAATGCTCTGCCATGGTGCGCGATCGCCTTGGCGAATCGATTGATATCCATGTGGGCGGGGGGGATTTGGTCTTCCCGCACCACGAGAACGAAATTGCCCAGTCAGAGGCTGCTACCGGCAAACCTCTAGCCCGCTACTGGATGCACAACGGCATGGTGAACGTGGGTGGCGAAAAGATGTCGAAATCCTTGGGTAACTTCACCACTATCCGTCAGCTGCTCGACGAAGGCGGCATTGAGCCTCGGGTGCTGCGGCTGTTTGTGCTGCAGGCCCAGTACCGCAAGCCCATCGACTTTACCGATGCGGCGATCACCTCAGCTCAAAATGGCTGGGAAACGCTGCAGGATGGCCTCACCTTTGGCTACCGCCATGGCAAAACGTTGGGGTGGCCTGATGCAGAAGCGGCGTCTTTTGGTGACCCTGCCACGATGGAGCTGCCTCAGAGCAATGCCACGGATCAATTCCAGCAGGCCATGGACGACGACTTCAACACTTCTGGGGCGCTGGTCCCGCTGTTTGAGCTGGCCAAAGACCTGAAGCGGACCGGCAACCTCATTGTTCACGATGGCACGGTGCAGCACGATGCGGCAACCCTCCGTCAGCAGTGGCAAACGCTGGTTTGCTTAGCCCAGGTCTTGGGCCTGCAGGTGTCGGCTGAGGATGTGGAGCAGCCTGTCGCCACGCTAGATGATGCTGAAATTGAGGCGAAGCTCCAACAGCGTCGGGACGCGAAGCAAGCTAAAAACTACGCCAAGGCAGACCAAATTCGTGATGAGCTGAGTGCTCAAGGGGTGGTGCTCGTCGACAAGCCGGGCGGGGTGACGGCATGGCACCGCGCTTAGGACGAGGCCTAGGCTAGATCTCAGGATATGAGCATCTGTTCTCTAACGAATCGTAAATAGTCAGGATCTCTGACCTCTAGAGCAGAAGGTAATACAGTAGCCTCCGCGCGCTGTATTACCCCATGACCCAAGCCCCCTTACTTCACCGCGCCAAGCAGGGTGATGCCGCTGCGATCGCGACTTTAATCAATCGCCATGCGACATCTCTCGGGGTGGTGGCCCACGTCAATCTGCAGCAGCACTGCCTCCACATTATCCTAGAAGGCCAAGAGCCTCCACCTCGGCTGTTTTGGAGCCACTACCTGAAGCGATCGCTCAATCGCCTTGGGGCCACATCCGTCGCACAGCTTCGCTTGTATGGACGCGCCCACGGCGCAAAGCGTTCGGCTTGGAGCGAGACAATAGATCTACCAATAGACGGGTCACCAGACATACCACCGCCCCCCTTTCAGGGTGTAAATGTGCCAGCAGCTCACGCGGCCTGTCTCCCTGATGCTGTACCTCATACAGCGCGACATCGGGGGAGGAACCAATACCGGGTCAGTGCTGCGAGCCCTATGAAACAGCGCTACCCCACCCAACGCGTAGCTCACACCCCGTTAGCCCCTCCAACCTGGCCATTCTGGGCATCCTTTCAGCGAGACTGGTCTCGGGTTGATTTTGCCCTCGCTATCCAGTGGTGGGTTGCTACGGTACTCGTGGGCGTCGGAGCCATCGCGCTGTACCACTGGGGCCAATCTATCGCCCTACTGACCGGGGTCATCAGCCAACTCCCCAAAACGGAGCTAATCCTCGTGTGCGTTGGCTGCTGGGGTTGGCTGC
>JBARYO010000896.1:0-2192 GCA_049647905.1 Elainellaceae cyanobacterium
GGCACAATCCCTTGATACCTCAGAAGCCAAGAGGCAGGTACAGTATAGCCAAGCGGTGCTGCCGCGCTACACCTGGGAGCGCTCGGCCCAGCAGCACATCCGCGCCTACGAGCGCCTTTGCAGCCCCTCTCCTGTCCCTTCACCGTAACCCTACGCAAAGACCATGCCTGAAATGCAGTTTACGATTCGGTGGCCCGATGGTGCTCAAGAGGTTTGTTACTCTCCCTCTCTGGTGATTGAGGAGTATCTGACGCCTGGAGAAGATTACGCACTGGAAGACTTTGTGGCGCGATCGCGGACGGCCTTGACTATCGCCAGCGATCGCGTCCAGAAAAAATACGGCTTCCCCTGTAGCAGGGCCCTGGGGCAGCTGCAGCGCATTGAAGCTAAAGCCGATGGGTACAGCGCCTTGGAACAGCCGACGGTGGCGGTTGTTGAATTCACGACCTGAATTCACAGCCTGAGATTTATAGCTTGAGTCGATGGGTGCTTGCCGTCCTATGACGCTTTATCCTATATTTGAAAGGTTGTGGAATTATGGTTCGGTCATGGCAGTCCCCAAGAAGAAAACCTCTAAATCGAAGCGCAGCATGCGCCGCTCTACCTGGAAGCGTCAGGCCACGCTAGAAGCCAAAAAAGCGCTGTCCCTCGGCAAGTCCGTGCTAACTGGACGCTCCGCGAGCTTTGTCTATCCTGATAAAGATGAGGATGAGGACGACGACGAGTAGGTCTTACTGAGCGCCTGCCCTGTTTAGAGACGTAGCGCTGGAGGTGACGACTGTGGCAAGGCATTACCGCTGTGCAACTCCTCAGGACATTGACTTTATCCGCCGCACTGAACAGCAGGCGTTTCTCTGTTCCGCTGCGGAAGCCGATCGGTTTGTTGACCGGGTTGGTCTAGAGCAGTTTCGCGTCCTGCAGTCGGATTCAAAGCCCGTTGCGGCCCTCGCCATCTTGCCGAACGCGCAGTGGTGGCTGGGGCAAAAGGTCCCCATGGCAGGAATTGCCTCGGTGAGCGTGCTGCCCGAGGCGCGGCGGCAGGGCAATGCGATCGCGCTACTTCAGGGTATGCTGTCGGAGATTTACGAGTCTGGAACGCCTCTCTCTGTGCTGTACTCGGCGGCAGATCCCCTCTACCGTCGCATGGGCTATGGCGTTGGTGGGACGTTTTGCCATTGGCAGGTTCCCGTTCATCAGATTGGTCTAACGGACACGCCGAGGGAGATTCAGCCCATGCCGCTGGATGTTGAACAGATGCGCCCTACTCAACAGCAGTATGCTCGCCACCATTCAGGGCATTTAGACCGCCATCGGAGCATCTGGGCCGCCATTGTCACTCCTAAAAACGATGGCCCTGAGCCGTTCGCCTATTCGGTGGGGAACAGCGTAGATGAGCCAGAGGGTTACGTGGTCTTTACCCTCAACCCTGGAGACCAATCGACGCTGACGGTATGGGACTGGGCAATGACGACACCCGATGCGGGGCGATCGCTGTGGGGCTTTTTGACCCGGATGGGGTCGCAGCTCGATATGGTGCATTGGTGTGGTGGGGCTATTGACCCCATGGCGCTGCTGTTGCCCGACAGTACCGCAGGGCTCAAGGCGTTACAGAACTGGTGGCTGCGGCTGGTGAACGTTCCTCAAGCGCTGGAGGCGCGGGGATATGCTCAAGCCATTGGGGCGACGCTGACTCTTAATGTGATTGATGCGATACTGCCTGCCAACCAAGGCTGCTGGACCCTGGAGGTCGCGGACGGCTGCGGCAGGGTAACGCCGGGCGGTGACGCCAAAATCACGCTATCTGTCAGCGGACTGGCGTCTCTCTATGCTGGCGTGCTGTCTCCCTATCAGCTGCGGCAAATGGGATGGCTAGAGGGGAGCCAGGAGGCTTTGGCGATCGCGGCGGCAGTATTTGCAGGGCCGTCACCCTGGTTGCCTAACTTTTTCTAGGGCTGTGCTACGGATGACTCTTCTCAATGTCTGTAAAAGGCGCGTTAGGTCATGACCCGTGCCCTACGCCGATTCTCTCGCATCATTCCACCCGTCTTTGGTTTGGCCATCGTCGCCCTATGCCTATGGGCCATCCGTCAAGAGCTAGGGCGCTACAGCCTGCAAGATATCTTTAAAAGCAGCCAAGCGATCGCCCCCACCGCCCTCCTCACCGCGATCGTCCTCGTGGTTCTCAGCTACCT
>JBARYO010000897.1:0-2051 GCA_049647905.1 Elainellaceae cyanobacterium
TTTCTCATTGTCATTACTGTTCTGGCCTTCAATCTGCTGGGGGATGGCCTGCGGGATGCCCTAGATCAAAGAGACCTGAAGAATTGAGCTGTCTTGTGCCCTTACGCTGATCAAACTGGACTCTGACCATAAAACGGTAGCGCCTCTGACCAGTGGGGGCGATCGCCCCGATACCACTGGGCGATCGCCAAAGCTAGGACGCTGGTGACCGTTGCCCCTAAATTACCTGCAGCGGAAACCGCTTGTATGGGGTCAGGCCAGTTCCGCTTGACTTCATCCCAATCGGCTTGTGCCATAACGGTATCTGGCAGTTTGGGAACAAGCTGAATACGGGGACCATCCTGTTGCTGTCCATAAACGGCGGCGAATACTTGGCCACGACGGGCAGGCATCTCCACCCCTATGTCCAGTCTGTCAGGCGTCGCTGAGGCGTCGAGAATAGTCTGCCATGCCACTGCACCCAGGGACGACAGGGGAAAGACCGGTATATCGAGCTGCTGCGCTAGGGTCCGCGCTGCCACAACGCCTACCCGCGTTCCTGTAAAGCCGCCTGGCCCGCGCGCGACGGCAATCAAGGCAATATCGGACCAGTTCAGAGGCTGAATAAAGGTCTGTAGCCGGATGTGGAGCTGAGTTGATAACCCATGACCCAAGTCCCAAACCTGCATCCTTGTCGCCTCTGGGAGCGAGAGGTGGGGGTCGGTATTGCCCAAAGGCGCTATGGCAATGCCAAGTTCTGGTGTTGTGGTGTGCAGAGCAAGGGCATAACGGGGGGACAAGTCAGACACAGGGCTTAAGCTACTGGAGAGCTTATCTATTGTCGCGGATCATCGTCCCGGAAACCCGTCGCCGTCGTCAAGACACTAAAACTTTTGCACCTGATCGATCAGGTGCCCATCCTTGAACAAGTCAATACCAATGGCCGACTTCATCAGATAGGCCAGCATGAACACAAACAGGCTGATCAGTAAGTTCAGGCTCAGCAGCAGCGCGATCGCAGCCACGTAGTTGCCAATGCGGGTAAAGGGATTGGGCCGATGCTGACGCTTACGCGTCCGGCGGTCTTTACCGACGAACAGCACAACGTAAAAGCGAGAGATGATAAGGTCCACCGTAAAGCGCAAATCGACAATTTTAGGCGACGGCTTCGGGATGGCGATCGCCAGCAGTCGTCTGACTTCGCTGAGCTGGTGGTGGTCTAGACTAGTCCGGACATCGGCGCTCATTTTGTCGAGGTAGTCCTCTGGTGTTGGCACTGTTGCCCGAGATGACGATGGCTGAGCTTTGGACAGATGGTCTGATCCGTAGTTTGTAGACGGGTGAGTCATAGCTGGTGGATTGTGATAGTACGAAATGCAATAGTTGGTTAAAACCAGTAATCATGGATCAGCCATCCTATAAGTCCGGCCAAGAGCATCAGGAGCGTGAGCCCGGACGGGGCATAGCGCACAGGGAGCCCGAGACCGCGCAAAAGCTGCTGGACGTGGGAGCGTCCGTAACTCAGCCCCCCCAACCAGAGCATGGCCCCAATCCAAACCACGATGAGTAACGTGGCCCATTGCCTGACGTCGTGATCAGGCAGAACGATCTCTAGGCTTGTGGGCCAAGACTTTCGCAGCGTCGCCATGGACATAAGCAAAATTAAGCCCACGTTGGCGATCGCTAGGCCATCGAGACCGACGTGACACAGGTAAATCACCACGGCGCTGATAGCAAGCCAGGCATACCAGGGCGGGGCAAACGCTGCCGTCAGCCAAGCCAAGCCAAGACATGTGAGCCAAAGACCAGCGATATAGGCGAGGGACAGCACTGGGGCTTTGTTCTGTTTAAGCTGTAAATTCGACACGGGATACATTCAGCGCAGTACATCGCCAGTATTCCCCTGGGCCGAGGATCAGAAACGGCCTCCAATGGTTTTGACCAAGAAAGTTGGGTCTCAGTGTAAGCAGTCAGATTCGCTGCCTAAGAACGGCGACCTGCAAAAGGTCTGCATCACGCAGGCTAAGAAGAGTGTTGAACGCGAGTGGCTGAACGAGGTGTCAAACATCCCC
>JBARYO010000898.1:0-4971 GCA_049647905.1 Elainellaceae cyanobacterium
GCCCAGGGCGGTCCGGTAGAACCAGCACGTCTACTTGAAAATTCTTGCGGTGGCGAGATGGATGCTCCAGAGCTGCAGTCCACCCGGCATCGGCATAAGCCGCCGAGATCGAGCTGGAATAGCGAGAGTGGCACAGCGGATCACCATCGTGGGCGTTGCCCAAAGGCCCGTGGCGCACAATGCCCTGTCTTGCCTGGTCGGCCTCAGAAATTTTAGGGTCAGGCTGTAGTAGCCAGATGCCATACAGTACCGTTGCCTCAGTGGATGAATTCGATGATGGGTTGGAGCCATCGCCGCCCATATGATAGCGCCAGGCATTGTCCATCGCCCCATCCCCGTTGATATCAAGGCGAGTCTCATCGGGAAAGGTGTAGGGATCGGTGACGTTCTTTCCATCCAGCTTGAGAACAGGGTCCTGGCGATTCAGCAACATCCGCTGCAGCTGCTTTTGGTGGGGCGTGCCAGCTGGTAGCCGGGGATCGGTGCGCCGGTCCAAGAGATAATCCAGCTTTGCCTTGGCCCGATCTACCGCCGGGGAGGCTGCGTTGACAATCGCCTGCCGCTGGCGATCGCTGCTTGTCTGTGCCGTTTGGTCATAGGCCCGTAGCACCATAGCCCCAATGGAGAGGGACACAACCAGCAGCAGCATTGTGGTGGTTGGCAGCACAAATCCCGCTGAGGCAGAATTTCTTCTGTATCCAATCCGGCGGCAAGAGCGCCGGTGGATCAACGGCAGGCGGCGGGACTTAAGGCTATGAATGCGGCGACGAAGCAGCTCCAACAATACGGTCACGGGCGATGTTCCCCAAGGCTATCTAGGGGTAGATTGCCCAGGGTCGGTTTGCCCATAACTGGTTTGACGGGTCAAAAGCTGCCACACTGCTTAAAAAGCACAACAGGTCAAAAGCTGATAGGACTATGGCGACAGCATATGGAGAAAAGGCAACCATCCTGGGATGCGGGTATGTTGGCCAGGCCGTTGCCCGCCAGTGGCAGAGCCAAGGCATTGCGGTCACGGCAACCACAACCACGCCCAGTCGCTTAACGGTGATAGAAAAGGTGGCACAGCAGGCCATCCTGGTTACAGGCGACGACCCCGACGCCCTAGCGGACCTACTTCGCGATCAGACCATCCTTTTGGTCAGCGTCGGGGCTCCCAACCCTGACGCCTACCGGGAAACCTATTTGCGCACCGCAGAGACCCTGGCGACGGTTCTACCCCACACCCCTGTGACCCAAGTCATCTACACCGGGAGCTATGTGGTCTACGGCGATCGCCAAGGCGCTAGGGTAACGGAAGCCAATGCCCCTGCCCCCACAACCCCAAAGGGAGAAATTTTGGCCCAGACGGAACAGGTTCTGCTGGACATGGCAACCTCGAAACGGCGGGTCTGTGTATTTCGGCTTGGCGGCATCTACGGTCCGGAGCGCGAGCTGGTCAAGATTTTTCGGCGCGCGGCGGGCACAACCCGATCGGGAACTGGAGACGATGCCACCAACTGGATTCACTTAGACGATATTGTGTCGGCCATCGACTTTGCCCAGCAGCAACGGCTCAACGGTATCTACAATCTGGTACAGGATGACCCACCCACTACCGGGGAACTCCTGCGCTACGTGATGGAAGCCAATGGCCTAGACCCCATACACTGGAACCCTGATGAGCCAAGCTCACGGGCCTACAACGCCAGGGTGTCGAATACAACGCTCAAGCAGCAGGGATATCAATTCATTCGACCGCTGTTTCCCTTTCAGCGGGAATCTTGAGCCCGTTATGCCACCTCAAAACAAATCCTTCATGCCCCGCAGCTTGGCAAAGGTCTTGGCAGGCTCCTTCGCACCGACGCGCTGCTGCAGCGCAGGCTGATCCCATCGGAGGAAGGGGTTGGTCTGCTTTTCGAGTCCGATGGTAGAGGGAATCGTGGGCTCTCCGACCTGGCGGACCGCTTCAACATGGGCGAGACGCTTCAGCAGCGCTGGATTGGCCCCATCGACGGTTTGGGCAAATTTGAGGTTGTTTAGGGTGTATTCATGGGCACACCAGACTTGAGTATCCTCCGGCAGCGATCGCAGTTTTGATAGGGACGCCATCATCTGAGCCGGGGTGCCTTCAAACAACCGCCCACAGCCACCCGCAAACAGGGTATCGCCGCAGAAAAGATGGCCAGTAGCTTCAGCATCTCTACTGCCAGCCTCACGCAAAGGCTCGAAATAATAGGCGATGTGGGCTTTAGTATGACCGGGAACAAAATAGACCTGGGCCGTCCGTCCCCCGAAGGTCACGCGATCGCCCTCATTCAGGTACACCTGCTGCCCTGGAATACGACCGCGATCGCGATCGCCACCATAGACCGCAGCCTGGGGGAACTCCTTGAGCAGTCTGGCGTTGCCGCCGACATGATCGCCCTGATGGTGGGTATTGAAGATGGCGACGAGTTCGGCGTTGAGCGATCGCAGAGTTGATAGAACGGGTGCCGCTTCAGCGGGGTCGACCACAGCGGCAATAGCCTGCTGGGGGTCATGCAAGAGAAATATATAGTTATCAGACAGCACAGGAAGGCGATAGATATCCACGGATTTGTCGAGGGCTACAGATAGGGCTAACCAATCAGAGGTGGGGTCTATCCCGAGAGGACAGGGCCAACTTTATAGAGTCTTTATCCAACACTTATCGAGGATTTGCTAAAGCGAGACAAAAGCTATCGATAATAGGGAGCATCTACTGATTGTTGTGATCGCTGTATCTCATCTAGCTGTATCTCACCGATAAGGCTTTAGCTCCCAATTCCTAAGATCCCCAATCCCTGAGATCACAGTATACGGTGTCGCCCACAGGCCAGACTTACGGGTGAAGTCTACAGGCCAGCTCCTGAGCTGCTCAAAGCAGTATCCAAACGAGGTTTATCATGTCAGAACTTCACGAGACACCAGCATCCCAACCACAGCTCAGTCAGCTCGTCCAAATTGAAGCGAGAGGATCGCTCAGCCGCCATGAGTACTTTCAGCTCATGACGCGTCTGCTGTCAAATCAAGCTGCATCCCACGAGGAATGCGTCCATATCAACGCTATTTTCGACCGCGTCAGACTCAACCAACTTCAGCTTGTCGATTAAATGCTTCGTGAGCGCCAAAAATCCGATACTGCGGCGTTATTTGTATCACTATCAAATTACTAATTACTAGCTAAGAGAACTTCCATGTCAAATACAGCGCCAACAATTCTGGTCACCGGTGGCGCAGGCTACATCGGCTCCCATGCCGTTATGTCCCTGCAGCAGGCCGGATATCACGTCATTATTTTGGACAATTTAGTCTACGGCCACGAGGATCTCGTCAAAACCGTTCTCAGCGCCCCCCTGATTGAGGGCGATACCAACGATCGCGCTCTGCTCGATCGGCTATTCGCCGAGCACAATATCTCAGCAGTGATGCATTTTGCGGCCTATGCCTACGTCGGTGAATCCGTCAGCGACCCGGCCAAATATTACCGCAACAATGTGACAGGGACGCTAACGCTGCTGGAAGCCATGGTGGCTGCTGGCGTCAAGCGGTTCGTCTTCTCCTCAACCTGTGCAACCTACGGCGTTCCCAAATCTACGCCCATTGTCGAAGAGCATCCCCAAGACCCCATCAACCCCTATGGCATGACCAAGCTGATGGTGGAGCGTATTTTGGCTGACTTCGATCTGGCCTATGGCTTATCCTCAGTTTGCTTCCGCTACTTCAATGCCGCTGGGGCCGATCCAGAAGGCCGGCTGGGGGAAGACCACAATCCAGAAACTCACCTCATTCCCCTCGTGCTGCAGACTGCGCTGGGCAAGCGTGAGGCCATTTCAATCTACGGTACAGACTATCCAACCCCAGATGGCAGCTGCGTTCGAGACTATATTCACGTCTGCGATCTGGCCGATGCCCATGTTCTTGGTATCAAGTACCTGCTAGACGGCAACGATAGCGCCGTGTTTAACCTCGGCAACGGCAGCGGTTTTTCTGTCCGTGAGGTGATCAATGCCGCACGCCGCGTGACGGGTGAGCCCATCAAAGCGATTGAATGCGATCGCCGACCTGGCGATCCCCCAAGTCTGGTGGGCAGCGCCGACAAGGCCCGCTCCACCTTGGGATGGCAGCCCCGCTACGCCAACATTGATGACATCATTGCCCATGCGTGGCAATGGCACCAGCACCGCCATCGGTAGCCCTCACTTAGTCCAGCAGAGGGGACAATTGGCTCACATTTAAGGAACTGGTTCCCAGGGGCGTCCTTCGCTCCTAGGGCGTGCTACAAATCAGTAGGTAGACACAACGCAGTTAACACATCAGTTATGAACCTACGAGCTACGCCCCTTAAACCTACTGTTCGCCGCGCGCTGGCAACGCTGGCAGCAGCAAGCTGTCTTATTGGATCTTGGGCAACGGTGAGCGTTGCTCAAGGGAGCCTACCTGGATTGACCATTTTCAGCGGCGTCGACCGTGAGTATGAGTTAGGTTTTCGTCTCGATAACGGTGGGCGAATCAATCGGTTTGATCGCTATCACCTGCGCATTCCCGCCGAGAAGCTGGAAACAGCGGGAGGCATGTTTGTGGTCACCTACCCAGACACCTACGAAGGGGACATCGACCCCGAAGAAATCGAGATTCGCGTCAGTGGAGATGCCGTCCCGCTGGAGGGCGTCACCTGGAATCAGGAGGATCGGTTTGTGGAGCTGGTTCCACTGGAGCCCATCCCTGCTCTCAGCCGGGTTGAAATTGTCTTTTCCAATGTTCGTAACCCTCGGCGAACTGGGACGCACTACTTTAATGCATTAGTCCGCGCCCCTGGAGATGTTATCCCCCCGCAGTATGTAGGCACCTGGATTTTGAGTTTTGGACGCCAGTCGTCAGACTAGTCAGCAGTCCCACTAGCTCGCCAAATCAATAGCGGGTCTTGGCATAGCGGTTACATCACTTGTGCGAAGACCCGCTGGCATATAG
>JBARYO010000899.1:0-8538 GCA_049647905.1 Elainellaceae cyanobacterium
GCTTGAAACATTGCAGTACTGGCTTAAGATATCTGCCCTTATGGTACGAACTTAGAACGCGACGCGCTTGACCGTTGAACAACAGCTTTTGGTTGACGTTCCTTTAAGCAAACCGCTCACGGCAAAAGCGGAGTGAGAAAATAGAACTACACCAATCGGTACGCCCCCATGCTCCGCACCCTTCCTCAGCGAGCCTTCTCTTATCTGGGTCACCTATCTCCGTCTCGCAGCTCCGCTACAGCATCAGACGACTCTCGCCTCACCTCGACCACTGCGATCGCAACCCACAATCTAGACATTGTCCTCGGCGCTGAGCCATACCCCTTCCAAGCCCTAAATTCCGTAGACCTGACCGTCCGTAGGGGCCACATTCACATGATTGTGGGTCCGTCCGGTGCGGGGAAGACAACCTTGCTGCTGGCGGTGGCCGGACTCCTTACCCCCACCCGCGGCGAGGTTACCGTCTTGGGCCAGCCTCTAGCAGCGCTGTCCCGGACGCAGCTCGACGACTTTCGCCGCCGTCACCTGGGCATCATGTTTCAGGAGAGCAATCTCCTGCGATCGCTGACGGCTCTAGAGAACGTGGAGACGGCGCTGCTGGTCAAGGGCTGGCGAGCCAATGCCGCTAGGCAAGAAGCGAAGCGGGTGCTAGCCCAGGTGATGCTGGAGGATCGGGGTACCCACCTGCCGCGTCAGCTCTCGGGCGGTCAGCAGCAGCGGGTCGCCGTGGCGCGATCGCTGGCGGGAGGACCGGACCTCCTCATTGCGGATGAGCCGACGGCATCCCTGGATTCAGTAAGCGGTGAACGGGTGATGGCCTCGATTCATCACCTGGTAAAGCAGCAGGGAACCACGGCGCTAATTGCCACCCATGATTCCCGGATTCTGCCTTTTGCGGATGTTGTGGTGGAGCTGTCAGATGGGATGCTGCTTGACCAGCATTGCTGATGCAGGGCGTGAATGTGGTAGGGATAGAGCATTGCCCTGTCCCTACCGTCAGGCTGTGTGTCTAACTAATTACCCCCAGCGCTCCGGCCCCAGCTGATGCGATCGCCGACAGCAGAGCCGTCAAGAACAGCCACCAGGAAGCCGCCGCTGCCGCCTTACGGGTAATCTCCGCTTGGTGGACCGCCTGCCGCTTCATGCTCTCCAGCTTCAGCTGGGCTTCGCGCTGCACATACTCGGCCTGCTGCAAAACGCTATTGCGAGCCTGCTCAACTTGGTCGATGACCCGATTGGCGTCGGCCTCCGAGATGCGCTCGTTGGAGCTTGCCAGCGCAACTAGAGTGTTGCGGTCGAACCGGCCCAAACGGGCGCGCAGGGCATCGAATCCAGCATTGGGGTCGTTAAACAGCGTGCGCACGTCTCGCTTAACACCCTCATACTCCAGTTCAGGGCGATCGAGGGAATTGAGGTAGGCCCGCACCTGGGCGAGCAGTCGCTTCACCATGGCACCGATGCGCTGCTGGATGACCTCCACTTGGCGCATGAACTCATCTTTGACCGACATCACCTGATTTACCACCTGGTCGGCTTCCTCACGGGTCATGTCGTCCCGCTGGGCCAAAAGAGCGGCAATGGTATTGCGATCGAAGTGGGACAGGCGATCGCTGAGGCTACTCATGCCAGCCTGAGGCTGATCGAGCAGCAGCGAGATATCTCGCTTGATGCCCTCAGGGTTTAGCTCATCCTTGTCCGTGGAGCGGAGGTATTCCTCCACCATGCCCTGGAAGTCCATCGCCTGCTGCTGCGCGCGGCGAGCCACACGGCGGGGCATGCGGGCAATGTCTCGTAGGGATTCCGTGACGTCGTCAACAATGCGGTTGACGTCCGCTTCACTGAGATCCCTGCGCTGGGAAAGGAGCGCCACCAGCGTCCCCCTATCAACCTCAGACAGCCGCGCTCGTATGGCCTTGAGGCCCAGCTCTGGGTTGTCGAGCAGCACCTGGAGATCCTGACGAATACCCTTGGGGTTCAGCTCATCACGGTTAGTGCGACGCAAGTAGTCGGCGATCGCCGTTGTCGCCTGCTCATACTGGGCCTGGGCCTGCCCAACCAGCTGCTTGGGAGCATAGCGAATCTGCTGCCAGCGAGTCTCAACCTGGTCGATCGTACTGTTGATTTCGTCCTGGCTAACGTCTTGGCGCTGGTTCAAGACCTCCACCAAGGTGCCTCGGTCAAACTGAGACGCCCGCATTTTCAGCGCCGCCAGCCCAGCATTGGGGTCTTCCAGCAGCAAGGACAGCTCCCGCTCTATGGCATCGGGGTTCAGCTCCTGACGGTCGGTATCCCGCAAAAATGCCTTGAGCTTGTTCCACTGGTCCGACGCCTTGGCTTGAACGGCCACTTGGGTATCCGCCGCCTCTTTCAGCACGTCATTGCGGGCTTTTTCAAGCTGCATGACGATAAAGCCGACTTCCGTCTCAGTAATATCCTTGCGCTGAATGAGCAAGCGGTCGAAAAAGGTGCGATCTAAGCGAGACAGTCGGGCGCTGAGCTGGGCTTCGCTGGCGTTGCTGTCCTGCAGGATAGGCTTGAAGTTGAGCTGGATTTTCTCGGGGGTAAAGTCATCCACGGGGGTGGTCTGGAGATAGACTTGAACCTCCTCCATCAAACTGATGACTTGCTCCCGCTCCATCGCCGCTGCCGCTGCCGACAGCGCTTCGATCCGAATGCTCTCTAAAGTATCAGCCCGAGCTTGAACCTCATCTTGGGTAAAGACGCCCCGCGGCTTGAGCCAGTTGACGAAGTCGGCGCGGCTGATGTGGTCAAGTTGGTAGGATACAGCCGATGGGTCCGCATTGGGGTCGTAAATAATGTCTCGAAACTCCCGCGCTATGCGGTCGAGGGACATGCGCCAATGGGGCGTCGTGAGGAGATAGGTCTCAGCGTCCTCTCGAATCGTGTTCCGAGCCGTCTTTTGGCTGCTGGATGCTGTATCACGACCGGGGATGCTGGAGCCCGCAAACTGATTCGCGACGGTGGATTGGGCCGATTTGATTTTGTCGGCAATCTGCTCAACGTCAACATCAGATAGGTCGGTTCGGCCCATGACAATACCGACCATGCTGTTGAGCATCGGTGAGAGGGTGCGAACGAGGGTGCTTGCTCCCCCGCTCCCGCTGCTAGAGGATGACTGCTGGGACGAGCCATCTTGCTTAACGGCGCGAATCAGCTGGTCGAGCTTTTGCTCGAACTCAGATCCCTTCAGTTGGTCTGACGTGGCCTGCTGAAGGTAGTCCATCAGCCGCGAATTGGGCTGTTGCTGCTGGCTGGCTCGGCGGCTCCAAACGGCATAAAGCTGATCGACAACGCGATCGCGATCGCGCTTAGATAGGTCCGTGCGATCTGCCACGATGGAGACAAAGTCTTCCCGGTTCAAGGGTGGCAGCGCTTCTCCTTCACTGCCGCTGGTTACCCCCGACGTCTCGATCATGCTCTCGAATTCTGCCCGTAGGCCAGACATGTCCAAATCAGGAGAGCGCAGAGATTTGATGTAGTCCTCCACCTGCTCCTGCAGGTAGTCCGAATCTACCGTCGATGAAAGCTCCCGGCGTACCGCAGCGGCAGCAGCCTCAGCCGTGGCAATCATGCCGTCGTTGACGTTGCTTTGAAACACCGATGCGGCGGTGCCAAAGATGGCCTGGATGCCGGAGGTCGCCGTATTAACCACGGACCCAATCAAGGAACCTACGGTTGTAGAGCCAATCCACAGCAGTAGAGAAAAGTAAACGGCCCAAATGACGAGGCCAACGACTGCGCCGATGCCGGGTGACACCAGCAGGCTGAGCTGTACTGCTAGCCAGACCGCGCAAAATAGGGAAATGACGACGGTGATGAGGGTCGTGATTCCGACGGCAAAGCCAATGGTGGTGATCGTATCGCCTAGGTCGCCGTCAGATGAGCTGTCTCCGCTGTCCGAGTCACCCGAGCCACCAGCGAGAGAAATCCCCGCTGCTACCCCTAAGTTGGTCAGTAGAAGCTGAAAGGCAAAGGCGAGGGCAATACCGGCAATTAAGGTGATGAAAAAGTGAGGCCCGCTGAATATCAGGGCAGCCTCTTCTGCTGAATCTACTATCGGCTCAGGCACCTGTGAGAGCAGAGCGGTAGCGTTAGCGGCAGCAAGGGGTGATGCGATCGCCCCGACTGCGATCGACCATAGTGGTGTCATATCAAAATCTCCTGGGAGCTGGCAATCTATCGATGAGCAGCTGGGGCTGCCGATAGGTTTAGCCCTAGTAGTATCCCGAGCTAGCGACTGTAGCAGCATCTTTCGAAGGAATGAACCCTATGATATCTATAGACAGGATTGTTTGTTACAGAACAGGCAGAGGAAAAAGCCTAGCGTCCGATAGAATAATCTAGCTTTAATTCCGCGCTGCTGTAGCCCATTACCATACCTGTCCATGACTTCTGCCAACCTCGACTACCGGACGATTCGGCCCATTGGGGCCTATGCGCTACATGGCCTGGCGTCAACCCCAACTGGCTTATTGGCCCTGGACGCGGTGCGGGGCTATCTGCTCCAGATTGATGCCACCAATGACAGCACCCGTATTCTTAATCCGCACCATGCTGAGGCCTATCTCGATGGGGTTGGGCTTGCCGTGTGGGATGACACACTCTGGTATGCCAAGGGCCACACCGTATTTTGCTGCCGCATTCCCGACCTCACTCCTGAACCATTTGTACGGCTGCCCTATCTCGCCAATGGGGTCGCCGTTACAGAATCGGTGGTTTATGTGGCCTGCCAGAAATACGGCTACATCCAGGTCTTTGCTCGCGATAGCGCCGAGTTGGTGACGCGATTTCCAGCTCCCGGAATCGGTATCGAAACCCTCGCCATTCACGATGATGAGCTGTGGGTATGCGATCGCGATGAGCAGACGGTCTACTGCATGGATCGGGCCACAGGGGAAATTCGCTTCAGCCTGCTCACCCCCCTAACCTCTCCATCGGGCATCACCTTTCATACGGACGACGTAGGCCAGGAGCGGTGCTACATTGCCTACGCCCTGGAAGAGCCCTACATTCGCGATGACCCCAACTCAGAAAACCCCTATCAGTTGACCTTCCGCGATCGCACCTTCATTCACCCACTTAATATCTACCGCAGCAGCGACGACTACGCCACCTTGTCCAATGGCTATCTGGTGGAAATGTCGTACGTAGAGGAACTACTGCCCCTAGATGAAGTTACCATCACCGATTTAGAGTGGCGCATCGCCCTACCTGCCGAGACAAAGCGACAGCGGATCCGCAGTGTTGAGCCCGTAGGCATGCCTTTTACCGAAGAGGTGCAAAAGGGGCAGCGGGTGGCTGTGTTCAAGTTTCCGACGCTTAAGCCCAATGAGCGCCGCATTTTCGGCTGGCGAGCCACCCTGGAGCTCTATAGCATCAAGTATCAAATTACTCCCTCAATGCTGGGTGCAGCAGCAGATACAACACCGCCAGAAGCGCTGCAGGATTACCTCATCGATAACGATGATTTGGCGATGGATCAGCCCCTCATTCAGCGGGCTGCCGAGGAAGCTGTTGGCACAGAGACCAATGCACTGCGGCAGATGCTGAAAATCCGTAACTACGTCTACGATCGCCTGTCCTACGGCATTAAGCCCCATATCGATACCCCAGATGTTGCTCTGGAAAGGGGGGTAGGCTCCTGTGGTGAATATGTCGGCGTCATTTTGGCCCTAGCCCGGTTAAACGGGATTCCCTGCCGCACCATCGGCCGCTATAAGTGCCCACCCCATCCGGAGCTACAAGGCGTCCCCCTAGAACCCGACTTTAATCATGTGTGGATTGAGTTTTACGTGCCGGGGATTGGCTGGCTCCCCATGGAATCTAATGTGGACGATGTGCAGGAGCGTGGCCCTTACCCAACCAGGTTTTTCATGGGGCTGTCGTGGTACCACATGGAGATTGGCAAAGGCATTTCATTTGAGAAAATAAAAGCAACAGACAAGCCCGATGACACCTCTATTGGCGATCTGGCCATCAATCACGTCCGCTTTCGCATCTTGGATGAGCTGTCACCAGCGGCACCGTCAGAACAGCCGTAATCAGGTGCGATCGCGCGGCGGCATTCACAGCTTTGCCCGAATCTTGAAGGTGTAGTCGCCGCCTGGTTCCAGCTGATAGTCAGACCGCTCCAGGAAGCGACCTAGGGGATCTTTGATCAATGCCCGTCCGAGGGCGGGCTGGACGGTGAGCCGTCCCCCTCGGAAAATCCATTCAAAAGTCCACTGGTAATTACCAGCGATGACTTCACCCGCAAGGTTACCTTGGGTCCAGGATTGACGCGTAATTCGAACGTGGGCAGTAGTTTCGGGTAAGCGTCGGGTGCTCACGGCAGTAGTAATAAGTAGTGAAAGCGTGCGGGTGAAAATCACCTAAACAGCAGCCTAGCAGATACGTTCCCTAAAAAGTCAAGCGTCGTTTGCTACGGTTTATCCATTTTTTGCTGATTCTGACCAGTTGATTTGCGATAAGTAGGAGGCCATAAATAAACGACGCTACTTATCAATACAGCCCAGTCAAGGGCTGGCGTCATCACAGTT
Organism: Elainellaceae cyanobacterium; assembly: GCA_049647905.1. Lineage (GTDB taxonomy): Bacteria > Cyanobacteriota > Cyanobacteriia > CAKZMO01 > CAKZMO01 > JBCCAG01. Next base: position 6,561 of record JBARYO010000899.1, read on the forward strand.
GTGCTAGCTATCATGTATACAGTTACACTGAGCTACCAACGCCAGAAAAAAGGATGCTCATGGGGTGCAATACCGGCAGTTCTTACCTCATAGGCCCATGAAGCGCTCAACCCTACTCATTGCTCTAATTGGCTTCGGTGCAGCGTTGTTGCTTGCCATCGTCTTCCATCAAGCGACCGACCGCCCCCTGTCCTCCCAGCCAGTTCAAACCGGCCAAAGCGCAGTTCAACCAAGCGACAGTCCTGCCTCCCGTTCCGTCTTTGGCACAAACTTAGCCGGCATTGCAGACTGGTCGTCTCAAATGCCTTTCGTAGATGCCTTCAAGTCGTCTCGCGAGTGGATCACACAATGTGATGACTCCGAGCCTGACTGCCGCGAGGAATGGAGTACTAAAGAGGAAGATCAGCTGGACCTAGATGAGTATGGCTGGGTGCGATCGCTCCCGGAGCCGACTGATGCCCTAGAGTATACCCGCGTTGGGACGCTGCTGTTTCGGGGCGTAGATGACTATCCCGGTGGGGAGTATATTGTCCTGTATGACGGCCAGGGGACGTTGCGCTACGACTTCGACGCCGAGCTGCAGGAGACAGCCTCTAGCCCCGGTCGAGATGTGATCAATGTGACGCCAAGCGGCGAGGGCATTTTCATCCAGATTACAGCCACTGATCCAGAGAACTACATTCGCAATATTCACGTTGTCCCAGCTGAGTACGAAGACTCATTCGAGCAACAGCCTTTTAACCCAGTATTTATAGAGAAGACTCAACCCTTTAGCGTCCTGCGGTTTATGGACTGGATGCGGACTAATGACTCTGAGCAACAGGAGTGGGCCGATCGGCCCCAGCTCGATGACGCCAACTATGTGCCCCACGGAGTTCCCGTTGAGCTGATAGTAGATTTTGCCAACCGCCTCGGCCAGGCACCCTGGTTTACGATGCCCCACCAGGCGACAGATGCCTACGTCCGAGAGTTCGCTCAAATTGTGAAGCAGCAGCTCGACCCTGAACTGGATATTTACGTCGAGCTATCCAACGAGGTCTGGAATGGTCAGTTTGACCAAAATGACTATGCGGTGGAGCAAGGCCGACAGCTTAACGTTGGCAAGGGCGACCCGGAAAAAGGCCACATGTGGTACGGCAAGCGCACCGCCGAAGTTTTGCAGATCTGGGATGAGGTCTTTGCAGAGGACAGCGATCGCCTCATCGGTATTTTGGGGGCGCAGGCGGCAAACTCCTGGACGGCGGAGAAATCGTTAGAATACCTCCGCTCTGCGGGGCTATCGAATGCCGATGCCGGGATTGACGCCATTGCGATCGCCCCTTACTTCGGGCTGCCGTTGTCCGATGACAGCGTTCAGCAAGACTTGGAGCGCTGGGCCCAGGACGGAGAAGAGACGGCGTTGACCCAGCTGTTTACTGAGCTGACCGAAGGCGGCGCGTTGTCGGAAGGGCATCCAGGCGGCGCGCTACAGCGCACGTTTGATCGGGTCGCGGATTATATTGAACTTGCCCAAGCTGAAGGCTTAGCGCTTGTGGCCTATGAGGGGGGACAGCACCTGGCACCGCTGCACAATGGGATGGAGAACAACCGCGCCATTGTCGATCTATTTATCGCCGCAAACCGAGATCCCCGTATGGGTGAGGTGTATCGTCTTTACCTCGATCGCTGGCGTGAGGAAGTGGGGTCGCTGTTTGTCCATTTTTCTGATATTAGCGCTCCAGGGAAGTGGGGCAGCTGGGGAGCGTTGGAGAATGTTTACCAGGAAAGCTCGCCAAAATACGATGCGCTGATGGTGACGATTCAAGGCGCTGAACCTGCTGAATGATGGGGTGGGGGCACAGGCCATGGCTCATTTTGCGCTGAACCAAAACTCGATTTCTGAGGTGGCCTCGTGGAAGCGGGCCGCGTGGGACAGCTGCGCCGGGACATGGTACCAATCGCCAGGGCCGTAGTGGGTTTCTTTGCCATCCACAATTAG
>JBARYO010000900.1:0-2158 GCA_049647905.1 Elainellaceae cyanobacterium
TCTACGCTACGCTGGCGGACCTGCGGAATGAGGACATCACCATTTTACTAGTGGACCAGATGGCCAGTTTGGCGCTGGCGATCGCTGACCGAGCGTATCTACTAGAAACGGGACAAATCGTGCGGTCGGGCTCGGCGGCTGACTTGAGAAACGACCCGGCAATTTCGGACAGTTATCTGGGATCTAGCGTAGGTTAATCGAGAGGGTGCTTAGTCGAGGGAGTACGCTGTTGTAAACGTCCTAAAATCTCCACTCTTTGAGTAAAGCAGAGCTCTACAGCGCAACAATGCACCACCGTCTACCGCCCCGACAGAGCAGCCGCCGAGACCTACCTCCGCTACAGCTATCTCTACGGACCCTGCTCCTCATCCCGCTGGTGGGGCAGGTCATCGCTGTCACGCTTGCAGGATGGCTCGCCCACCGCAACGGGCAGCTAGCGGTTCAACAGCTGGCTCATCAGCTCCTAGCGAACACGGGTCAGTATCTTTATAGCCAGCTAGAAACTCAGACCGCCATCCCCCCCCAGGTGGTCCAGCAAAATGTCGATGCCCTAAACCTGGGACAGCTCGATCCCACAGACTTGGAGAGCTGGGTTCCTCACCTGCTGCGGCAAAGCGATCGCTTTCCAGCGATCGCCTATATTTACTACGGCAGCAGCCAGGGCCGGTACGTTGAGATTCACAAGTTCCCAGACGGCCACCTAGAGCTAGCGCTCAAGTTGAGCCCAAACGAATCGCACCCCAAGATCTATCAGCTGACCTCAGAGGGGGAAATTGGTGCCCTGCTGGAGGTAGATGACCATGAGTACTACTATCATCGCCAGCGGCCCTGGTATCGGGCGGCTAAGGTCTCTGGTGAAGCCCTGTGGACGGACGTCTACGAGTTTACTGGCGCGGAGCCCGAGCTAGGCATCAGCTTTGTGCGGCCTTACAAAAGTCAGGACCAGTCGCTAGAGGGAGTGCTGGGGGCCGACTTTACTATTGTTGCCATTGACCAGTTTTTAGAAGCGCTGAAGCCGACCCCCTCCAGCGAAACGCTTATCATGCAGCCCGATGGGACGATTATTGCGAGTTCGGAGGATGCTGTTCCCGAGGCGGAGGACCCCACACCTCCAGACCCGTCTTTGGGAGCGCTCGCGATTGACCAGCTGTTGGCTCAGCTCGGCGATCTCGGTCAGATAGAGGCCGCGCAGCGAATTTGGTTTCGCTCCAAGGGTGAGGTGTATTGGGTGCAGGTGACGCCGTTTGCCGACGACTACGGGCTGCGGTGGTTGGGGGTGTCCATTTTGCCAGAAAGTGATTTCACTGCTGAAATCAGGCACAACAACCGCAACACGGCGCTGCTGTGTCTTCTAACCTTCGTAGTTTCTACGGGGGCCAGCTTCCTACTGGCACAGCAGCTGAACCGGCCTATTTTTCGCCTGGGGCTAGCCAGCCAAGCGATCGCCCAAGGTGCCCCAGCCGCAGCAATTGCCCCGTCTCGCATTCTAGAGGTAAACCTCCTGGTGCAGAGCTTTAACCGCATGGCCCAGGACTTAGCTCAGTCGCAATCCCAGCTCAAAGCCTACTCTCAGCAGCTTGAGACGCTGGTGGAGGATCGGACTCAAGCCCTACGTCAGTCGGAAGAAAAGTTTTCGGTTGCCTTTCAGGCTAGCCCCAACGGCATCGCGCTCTCAACCCTCGACGAGGGAAGATATCTGGAGGTCAACGAGCGCTTTGCGGAGCTGATGGGGCGACCTAAAGACGCCATTGTTGGGCGCACCAGCATCGAGCTTGAAATTTGGGTCGCTCATACCCGAACCGACTACGTTCGACAGCTTCGGGCGGGCCGAATCTGTAACCAGGAGTGGCAGCTTCGGACAGCGTCTGACCACATAAAAACGGTTCTTCTGTCATCCGAGGTGATTGAAGTCGAGGGAGATCCCTGCATTCTTTCGATTGTCAACGACATCAGCGATCGCCAGCAGGCGCAGGAGGCGCTGGCGGTAAGTCAAGCCAAGTTTCAGCGCCTTGTGAACGATATCGGCGACGCATTTGTCATCTTTAGCCACACGGGCCTCGGCGGCATAGTAACCTACGTCAGCGGCGGGTTCGAGGCGGTGTTCGGTCTACAAAAAGAAGAGATTCTCGGTAACCCTTGGGGTAAATCCATAGACTGG
>JBARYO010000901.1:0-1981 GCA_049647905.1 Elainellaceae cyanobacterium
AGCTCCGTCTGGAAGACGCCATCAACGCCACCAAAGCGGCTGTTGAGGAAGGCATCGTTCCCGGTGGTGGCACAACCCTTGCCCACCTCGCCCCTGAGCTAGCCACTTGGGCCGAGAGCAACCTCAAGGATGAGCATCTGCTAGGTGCCATGATTGTGGCGCGGGCGCTGACGGCTCCCCTAAAGCGTATTGCTGAGAACGCAGGTCAAAACGGCGCGGTGATTGCTGAGCGGGTGAAGGAAAAAGACTTCAACGTCGGCTACAATGCCGCTGACAACGAGTTCGCCGATATGTTTGAGGCGGGTATTGTTGACCCTGCGAAGGTCACGCGCTCTGCATTGCAGAATGCGGCCTCCATCGCTGGCATGGTGCTGACAACCGAATGTATCGTTGCCGATATGCCTGAGCCTAAGGATGGGGCTCCTGCTGCTGGCGGCGGTATGGGCGACTTCGACTACTAGGGCCATCCTGGTATAGCTAAGTAGGACATGGCAGCGCCATGTCCCAACGAGTTTCCTATCCATGGGATGCGTTCATAAAAGTAGCGATCGCTCTTTCGGGGGCGATCGCTACTTTTATGGCATCAAGGTCAGCTTAGTTGCGAAGAAGTTGCAAAAGCAAGGCTTAGTTCAGTACCTTAGACATAAAGGCGTAACGGGACTCTCTATCCTGCTGACGACCTACTTCGTACCGATACCGTTATGTCATCAGCCGCAAACGCGTCTCCAAAATGCCAACCATTCTCAAGCGCACCGGAAAGCGCCGCCGCCTCAGTTCCCATCCTCCGGGTTGAGAATCTAAGGCGGCAGTTTTCTAATGCGACTCCGGCGGTGTGCTCCGTTTCGCTGCAGCTGAATAAAGGAGAACTATTGGGGCTCCTGGGGCCATCAGGATGCGGCAAGACAACTCTCCTGCGTCTCATCGCTGGATTTGAGCGCCCCCAGGGGGGCAGTATTTACCTTTCGGGACAACCTGTTGCCGGGCCGCAGTGGCTTCCCCCAGAGAAGCGCGGCATCGGCATGGTGTTTCAGGATTACGCGCTGTTTCCCCACCTAACCGTTGCAAAAAACGTCGCTTTTGGTCTCTCGGCAGGGCAGCGACGGATCCAAACGCCAGCGCAGAACAGACGCCGCCGGGTTGCTGAGGTTTTAGCTTTGGTTGGTCTCCAAGGGTTAGAAGACCGCTATCCTCATCAGCTGTCTGGCGGGCAGCAGCAGCGGGTGTCCCTGGCCCGCGCCCTGGCCCCCCATCCCCCCATTGTTCTGCTGGATGAACCTTTAAGCAACTTAGATGCGAAGGTGCGGCTACAGCTACGACAGGACTTACGGGATATTTTTAAGGCCGCTGATGTATCGGGTATTTTTGTCACCCATGACCAAGAAGAGGCCCTGTCGGTATGCGATCGCGTTGCGGTGATGCACGATGGGCGGCTGGTGCAGGTGGGTACGCCTCAAGAGCTGTACAACATGCCGACGTCCCGCTTTGTGGCGGAGTTTGTCACCCAGGCCAACTTTATCCCGGCCCAGCACCATGCCCAACTGGGCTGGGTCACAGAACTAGGTTCGTTTGCCTCACTCCATGGATTGGGGGATGGGGCGCAAGCGGATGCCCCATCGGACCACGCTGACGTGATGATTCGCCAGGATGGGATTACCCTTGTCAGCGATAGCACCGCCGACATTGTCGTCCGCGATCGCCAGTTCCTGGGGCGAGAAGATCGGTACTGCTTACGATTACCATCGGGACGAGAGATCGTGGCCCGGCTGGCATCAGACTATCAGTTTCCTATCGGAGAGCGGGTGAGGGTGAAGGTGGCCGATGACGCCATCAGCTTATTTCCTTAGCGCTTGAGCCTGTAGCGTTCCCCTATGGAATCTCACTGTCAAAGAATGTTACAGCCCGTGAGCCCAGAACCCGCTAACACGTTAAATATAGAAACAGTATTTTTGGACTGCCAACCGTCAATCGCTCGCATTAACTC
>JBARYO010000902.1:0-3005 GCA_049647905.1 Elainellaceae cyanobacterium
GAATATGATTAGGGGCATCGAAATGGACCACTTGCGCTGCAGCATGGACACCTGAATCCGTGCGCCCAGCGGCATGGACCACAACCGCATGGCCTAGGAAGTGGTGAAGCGCTGTTTCAAGAACCTCTTGAACGCTGAGATGGTGGGGCTGACGCTGCCAGCCATGATAGTGTGTCCCAACATACTGAACCACAAGGGCAACACGACAGGTCTGCTGTAGTGAAGCAGCGTCGTCGTCGCCAACAGGGGCGTCATTGGGTCGGGGGGCAAGACTCATCACGCTTAGGTCAGTTCAATGATGGCCATTTCAGCATTATCGCCACGCCGCCTGACAGTGCGGACGACTCGGGTATAACCCCCGTTGCGCTCACCATAGCGCTCGGTTGCTCCTTCAAAAAGAGCATGGACCAGGTTCTTATCATATAGATAACCCATGGCACGCCTGCGGGCAGCCAAGGAACCATCCTTTGCAAGAGTGACCATTCGATCGGTGGTCTCGCGTACGGCCCGGGCTCTCGCCTTAGTCGTTTTGACGCGACCATGGCGGATAAGCTGAGTGGTGAGCGATCGCAGCATGGCCCGACGTTGGTCGGCAGGTTTGCCAAGCTGATGAACACGGCGACTATGACGCATGATTCAGGGAGAGGTTAAACAACAGCAACAGTAAATTGGATGAATATGGCAGAAGCCTAAGCTCAAGCACTTCAGCGGAGCAGAGCTAGCCTGGCTTAGATGACTTCTCGTGGGGTAGCGTGATCCCCAAACGCTCTTGCAGGGCCTCAATCACTTCTTCGGCAGACTTAGCACCAAAGTTCTTGATTTCCAGCAAGTCCTCCTGGGTGTAGTCCAGCAGATCAGCAACAGAGTTGATCTGCGCTCGCTTGAGGCAGTTATAGGCCCGAACTGAAAGCTGGAGTTCCTCAATGGGAATCTGGCTCTCAGGATTCTCTTCGGGAATATCGGCCTCCTCATCAGACACCATGGTGACGTCCTTAAGAGGATCAAACAGCGTCACCAAAATAGCAGCGGCTTGGCTCATGGCATCCTGGGGTGTGAGGCTGCCATTGGTCCAAATATCCAGAATCAGCCGATCTTGTTCAAGGGAGCCACCAACCCGCGCATTTTCCACAGAGTAGTTGACCCGGCGAACTGGCATGAAGATCGCATCGATTTGCAGAAAGTCTAAAGCGGCTGTCTCATCATAACTCCGCTCCACCGCGCGGTATCCCACGCCTGCTTCGATGCGAAACTCCATTTCCAACGTGGCGCCAGCGGCGACCGTTGCAATGTAGTGCGACGGATTGACCACTTCAACTTCAGCAGGCAAATCGAGATGTCCGGCGGTCACCGTCTCCGGGCCTTGAATCAGCAGTCGCCCGATTTGAGATTGAGACGAGTAGCTCTTGAGAACAACGTCCTTCATGTTAAGCAGAATGTCCAAGACATCCTCCCTTACCCCAGGCACGGTTGTAAATTCATGGGTTACCCCCGATATCCGTACGGCGGTAATTGCCGTGCCCTGTAGATTGGAAAGCAAGACTCGGCGCAAGGCATTGCCAACGGTAATACCTTGCCCTCGGTCTAAAGGCTCCATTACAAACTTTCCATACAGGCCCTGACTTGAGCTAGTATTTGACTCTATACATTCAACTTGAAACTGTGCCATCAAGCAGCCTCCCTCGGGTTTAAGCTAGGCGGTAAATCGACGAAATTATCCTAGCTTCAATGTCATAACGTTAAAATTTGCGATCGCAGAAATAGAAATCTTATGTCTAGGAATCTTGGTCTACGCTGGGACTAGCTCGACGCATACCGATGGCACTAGCAATCTATTGGCCACCAGAACATAAAATGGGGTCTGAGTCTAAACGCGACGCCGCTTTGGTGGACGACAGCCGTTGTGCGGAATTGGCGTCACATCCCGAATTAGCGTGATTTCCAAACCTGCTCCCTGTAGCGCTCGGATAGCTGTTTCACGACCTGAGCCAGGACCGCTGACCATGACTTCAATTTGCCGCATACCCTGATCCATCGCGCGGCGGGCAGCACCTTCTGCCGCCGTTTGAGCCGCGAAAGGCGTTCCTTTCTTGGCTCCCTTGAAGCCGCTGGATCCAGCAGACGCCCAAGATATAGCCTCACCGTTGACATCTGTGATGGTCACGATGGTGTTGTTGAATGTGGAGCGAATGTGAGCGACGCCGTTGGGAACGTTTCGCTTTTGCTTTCTCGCCCCTGACTTTCGCACCGGTTGCTTTGCCATGGTTTCCTTACTATATGCCGCCTTTTCTACTGCTACCAAGCCTAACTACTAGCTCTGGTGATCAACTTGTTTTGCCTATCGACTCTGGCCTGCTGGCACTGCCCACCAAACGGTGGCGAGGCAGTCGACTAGTCTACTTCTTAGGAGCTTTCTTCTTACCCGCGACAGTCCGTCGACCACCACCGCGCCTTGTGCGGGAGTTTGTCCTTGTCCTTTGCCCTCTAACAGGCAAGCCCATTCTGTGACGACGGCCTCGATACGCGCTGATGTCAATCAAGCGCTTGATGTTCATCGACTCCCAACGTCGCAGGTCACCCTCGATTTGATAGTTGCTCTCGATCTCAGATCGCAGCGCAATCACATCAGAATCGCTCAGATCTTTGACTCGGGTATCCGGATTGACACCAGTTTTCTCCAAAATCTGCTTAGATCTTGTAGGACCAATACCGTAGATGTACCTCAAGCCAATCTCAATTCTCTTGTCTCTTGGGAGATCAACTCCCGCAATTCGCGCCATTCTGTTCCTCCAAACTTCTCAAAAAAACGCTAGCCGCCTATCCTTGGCGCTGCTTATGCTTAGGATTGGGGCAAATCACCATGACTCGCCCTCGCCGCTTGATAACCCGGCATTTCTCACACATTCTACGGACAGAGGGTCTGACCTTCATGAGCTGTCACTAAATTACAAGACAAAGAACAATCTATTATATCTTAAATACTCGACTTTTCGAGCCAAAAACCAAAC
>JBARYO010000903.1:0-1618 GCA_049647905.1 Elainellaceae cyanobacterium
TCTACGGCAGCGGCCACTCTGAAGAAATTGTCGGGAAAGCCCTTGCCTCCGTGCGCGATCAGGTGGTCATTGCCACTAAGGTCTTCGCTAACCATCTGGAGTACCCACAGGTCATTCGGGCCTGCGAAGACTCCCTCAAGCGCCTTCAGACCGACTACATCGACCTCTACCAAATTCACTGGCCCGCTGGCAGCTTCAACAGCAGCGTTGTGCCTATCGAAGAAACAATGCGCGCCCTTGATGCCCTCAAAACCTCTGGCATGGTTCGAGCGCTTGGCGTCTCCAATTTCTCCAAGGAACAAATTTCCGAAGCGGCTCAGTATGGTGTCATCGATAGCTTACAGCCACCCTACTCCCTATTTTGGCGACAGGTGGAGCAAGACGCTATGCCCTACTGCCGTGAGAATAATGTGGCTATCATCGCCTATTCGGCCCTGGCCCAGGGTCTGCTGACGGGCAAGTTCGGCTCAGACCACGAATTTGAAGACGGCGACATTCGCCGCAAGAACAAGCTGTTTAAGGGCGAGCATTATCAGCGGGCTCAGGCTGCGCTAGACGAGCTACGCCCAATTGCCCAGCGCTACGACTGCACCTTGGCTCAGCTGGCGATCGCTTGGCTAATTCGGCAACCGCAAACCAGCGCCATTGTTGGGGCTCGCAATGCTGAACAGGCGATTCAAAATGCCCAGGCTGGGGAGGTATCCCTCTCTGATGAAGACGTTGCCCTGATCGACCGCGTAGGCCGCAGCGTCACTGACCATGTAGACGCCAACCCCGTTATGTGGGATTTTGCAGCCTAGATCGTTAGGTCACTAGACCATTAGAGCCATGCTGCGCCTTACTTGACACCTCACATCGCGAGCAAGTCTTCTAGCTCGTCTAGCGCCTCACATTGGGGGGCCGTAGGACCACCGCTGAAGTCTGGCACGGCCCGCAAGGATGCACCGACAGGGCCGACACCTTGCCGTCCATAGAGGTATTCATCCGAGTAGCGGCGGAAGACCGCTTCGACTGCGGCTCTGGCATTTTTCAGGCCCCACTCGGTGGCAATCACCTGCGCCTTTTCGATCACATCTTGGCTGAGTCTTACTTTGTTGTCATGCATAGCTGGGTATCTTGTGAGAGGAGGAATAGGCCACGGACGTTGGAGAACTGGGGATCGCCCATGACAGTGAACAGCTTGCGCCCCGCCAAGCGATCGGAAATCAGGTGGGAGCCTCCCCCTGTGACAAGGAACTTAGTGACGCGGGCCATGTAGGGGGTGTACTGTGCTTTGACGGTTTGGAAAATACCTTTGAACCACGGATCGAGGTGCTCATCAAGCCAGGTCTCCCAGGACAGACCTGTATCCGCATAGCTGTGGGCACTGCGGAACCCATCCATGACGAGACCAGGGTCGGCTGTGGTGCCTAGGGCATCGGTCAAGCGGTGATCAAAGCTGATAGATACTGCAAGCTCATAAGAGACTCCTCGATTCATCACGTTTTCGTCGATCACTTCTCCATCGGCATCGACCAACCGTGTGAGCCAAGTGCCACCGCCGATATCGATCACGATGGTATACCCCGTATCAGGAATATCTCCCTGACTCTTGGCGTACCAGTAGGCACCCATCCCC
>JBARYO010000904.1:0-6817 GCA_049647905.1 Elainellaceae cyanobacterium
GAGATGGGCCGACTGGACTACCGGTGGGCAGTAGTGCGGTACCCGCCGACGCTTTTATGACTTTGACCCTGTCCACCGAGGCCGAGCAATGGGTGCAGCTGCGCCAGTTTGGCACCCGTGAGACTCAATCACAGCTGAATCAATATATCGCAACCTGGCGCGATCGCCTACAGAGCGATGTTGGACTGGATTACAGTCAAGACATCGCGCCTTGGGTAGGCCGGGCCGTTACGGTTGCCTTTTTAGCCCCTAGGGCCAATAGTCCAGACTCACTGCCCGAACTGGGAAATGACGATGATGATTCCCCGCAGCCCTCTAATCCCTTCAACCCAGACCTGATGACTCTAGAGCGCCGCTCGGTGGTCTGGATGTTGCCTGTTGATCAGCCGACCAACGCTCAAGCGGCGCTATCACGGTTAGAATCAGATGCAGCTTCAGCGCCCCAGGCCTATGGTGGGGTGGATATTTATCAATTTCAGGGACGATCTCAAGACAATGAGGCCCAACCCTACTGGGCTGCGCTGCTGGGCCGTCGTCTGGTGGCGATCGCCATCAACCGCGCTGATGTTGAAGCGGTGATTGACGCCTACGGAGACGCCCCCTCCGTTGCCGATGTGCCAGGCTACCGACAGGCGATTCAGCGGGTTGCCACACCCCAGTCATTTCTGCAGGTCTATATCAACAGCGCCGCTGCAGCCGAGGTCACGGCGGCCAACTCTGCTCAGGGGACACCGCCAAACTTGGTGCCGCTGCAGCCGGAGAATCAAGGTCTGGTGGCGAATGCAAGTTTGACAGAAGCTGGTATTGAGATTGATAGCGCCACCTGGCTCAAATCAGGCGTGGGCCAAAGCTTTACCGGCAATCCGGTGGAAGATGTCGCATCCTTCTTATCACCAGATACGGTTTTTGTGATGGCGGGCGGTAACCTCCAGCTGCTCTGGCAGCACCTCCAGCAGGGTTCCCAAACCGAGGGATTTCTCAGTGCTGACAACATTCGCAAACTGGTCAATGCGTTCACGGGGTTGAGTTTGGAAGAGGATTTGCTTCCCTGGATGACAGATGAATATGCCCTAGCGCTGGTCGCCCCCTCAGGATCTCCAGAATCACCTATGGGCTTAGTGCTGCAGCTGAAAACAGGCGATCGCTCAGCCGCTGAAGCGTCCCTAACTCAGCTAGATGAATCGGTTCGCAGCCGCTATGACTTTCAGGTTGCGCAGAACGTCGTTGACGGCATGCCAGTGGTGCAGTGGACCTCCCCTTTGGCAGCGCTACAGGTCAACCGGACTTGGGTCGATAACAACCGAGTCTCTATTGCCGTTGGGGCTCAGCCCCAACCGTCGTCGGACCAGCCCCTAGCCCAAAGCGATCTGTTCCAAGCGGCGATCGCTTCCTCTGACAAACCAAGCGGCTATTTCTTCGTCAATCCAGCTCGGCTTGTTGCCCTTGACCAGGGATTGCCTTTACCTAGCATTCCCCCCAGGCTAAAGTCTAATGCGGCAGCAATTCGGGCTATTGGCCTGAAGACAACGATTCCTAGCGATCGCATGATGCGCTTCAACATAGCGGTGTTGCTGAACCGGCTGGCGGATCCAGGAGCCCTCCCTGAACCGGGTGCGGCCCAATCGCAGCCAGTTCTGCCAGAATCCGAGACGGCTATAGATGAGAGTTTGGATTCTTCAGATGGGTTTATTACACCACTGCAGTAATACCCCTCGCGCCAATGATCTCAACCAATCGATTTGAGAGGTACAACAGCAACTATGACTCAACTAGCGACCTTTGGGGCGGGGTGTTTTTGGGGCGTTGAAGCCGCCTTTCGCCGCGTTTCTGGTGTGATAGACACCTCTGTTGGCTACATGGGAGGCCACTTTCCCAATCCCTCGTATCTAGATGTCTGTGCCCGGATTACGGGACATGCTGAGGTTGTCCAAGTCGAATACGACCCCGAACAGATTAGCTACAATCAGCTACTGGACTTGTTTTGGTCGATCCATGACCCGACCAGCATCAATCGCCAAGGCCCCGATCGCGGTGAGCAGTATCGCTCCGTCATTTTTTATCACATGCCGGAGCAGGCGATCGCCGCCCGTCAGTCTAAGTGGCGGCTACAGCAGTCTGGCACCTATGAGTGCGACGTCGCAACCCAGATCGAACCGGCCTCGGAGTACTACTTGGCCGAGACATATCACCAGCAGTACTTCGAGAAGAAGCGGGCCTAGCTTGGCGCTGGGCCTATCGGTAGACAGGCAGCGTAAAGTGGAAGCAGCTGCCCTGATTCGCGTCAGAATCCACCCAAATCTGACCATAGTGGGCGCGCACGATTCGCTGACAGAGCGACAGCCCAATGCCATATCCATCGGTCGATTCGTCACGCTTGAGGCGAAAGCGGTCCTCAAAAATACGCTGCTGATTCTCTTCTGGAATGCCGGGGCCGGTGTCGCAGATGCTCACCTGAATCTTCTGAGTGGTCCGGTGCAGGGCACTCACGGTGATTGTTCCGCCGTGGGGCGTGTACTTTGTGGCGTTGTCCAGCAGGTGAATCACAAGCTGCCGTACCAGTTCTGGGTCTGCATGCACCTGAGGCAGGTCAGTCGGTAAGTCAGTCTCGACCTGCTGCGCCTTGCCGTGAAACTGTCGCTTCAGCCGATCTAGACTGTCGGTTAAAAGATGGATAAAATCGAGGGGTAGGGGATTGATTTGAAAGCGCGCGTGGCTGCCTCTCGCCACCTGCAGGATATCCGTAATCATCCGATCGATAGCCTTCGTTTGAGTCCGGCCATGATGGAGAATTTGCGCCTGCAGCTCTGGCTTCAGCATTGATATTCCCTTGCCAGCTTCAAATCCCATTTCCAGAGTTTCCAACGCAATAGAGAGCGCCGTTAAAGGATTACGGAGGTCGTGGGCCAGCATTGCAATCAACCGATCCTTAAACTGAAGCTGCGCCTCCAGATCGGCTTTTTCTTGGGAAATGCGGAATATCTCATCGGAAAGACGGATAATCTCAGCTTCATTAGCGAGAGATGCGGTATCCTGGGCGGCCTGAGCGTGATCCTTCTCGGCGGTGCCATTCTCGGCACTGCCATTCTCGGCGGACTGAAGCCACCTCGGCCACCAGGTTTCAAGCTGCTCAACAAGGTTGGTGCCGGCTATAGTCTGCCGAGGCTTTGGCGATGTTTTGATGAGAGCGGGTGTGGCAACCAGCCTGAAGTGCTCCGCTAAGTGGGGCTGTTCCCCAATATCAATCACCCGCAGCTGACAGCGATCGCTGTCAGGGTGATGCTTTAGGTAATGGCGAATTTTCCGAATCCGCTCACTTGATTGGGGCCGCCTGTCTACAAATAAAAGCAGATGAAGCTTCGACGTTGGAACTGCAGTTGAGGGGGGGTTGTTTGTATGGGGTGATGGCAGTGCCGTCATGCGCGTTCCTACCTGTGCAAACCTGTCTTAAGAATTATTTTATATTTTACCTGTCCGTAGACGCTTTCGCCGTGGTGCATATTGCTGAGCTGGCGGAGTATGCTGGATCTATGCCTCTACGATGTCGTGTGGGCAAACGTTAGTTCACAGGTGAATGACCCATGGAATACTCTGAGCCATTGGTGTACCAAGGACAATTTGGTGAGTTTACCATCACCGAGGGCGATCGCCTTGGGGTCAAGGTTTACCGCAGCAGCCTTGCTGTTGTCGCAGCCTGTCTTGCTCTGGCGACTGGGCTGCTGCTGTGGCGGGGCGAGGCTGCTGCCGGGACGGTTACGGTTTTGTACGCCGGTTTCTGTGTCGCCTTTGCCGTCAGCCTGTTGACTATTCACATTTATATGAAAGCGCTGCACCGGGTTTTGCAGCTGTTCTGGCTCATCGGCGTGGCTTCATCATTGTGGTTTGCTACAGCCTACGCCGAGCCCTTAGCCCTAGTTCTCTACCGCTATCCCGCGACGCTTTGGGGCGTTGGGTTTATCTTTGCCGCTTTGGTGGGTCTGTTCTTCAAGGAGGCCGTTTGCTTTGACCGGCTGGAAACTAAATTCTTGACGCCCTTGGTTCCCGCCTTGATTCTGGGGCATATGATGGGACTATGGCCAGCGCCAGTGGAACGGTATTTGTTGGTGGCGATCGCCGCTCTAATTGTGGTTTTTGCCTTGCGTAAGGTAATGCAGCCCATCCCGCCTGACATTGGCGATAAGAGCGTCTTTGAGCACTTGGCGCAGCGGCCAGGATAGCTGTGAGCCGAACCGTGAGTCAGACCGTGAGCCAGCGCATCAGCGGTGTTATAGCACCAGGTCATGGCGTCGCATCGGGTAGAGCTGTAGACAGCCCTTACCCCCAGGGGACCATTGATATGCAGCGTCCCGTTTTTGCGCAGCTGGGGCTGAATCTATCGGGGTTCTTCAGCGGCACATTGAACATTTTCATCCATCCCTATGGGTATCGCATTTTTCATCCCGAGTGGACGTTCCGTCATGTCACCTGGACCGATCACCATCCCCCTGAGGACTTCTCGTTTTCCCGCTGCCAAATCTGGGCCGCTAATTCAGCCTACGACGGCTTGATCTACTATCCCCACCCTGAAACAAAACGCCGAAACTTCCAAGCGGCTTCAACGCTGGAAGTCATTGCGCCTTATATTGCAGCGCTTCATCCCGGAGACAGGGTCCATATCGACTACAATCCCTCAGAAATTGAGATCTATTACGAAGGCGAAACTGAAGAAGGCGATACCGGGTTCACCAATTTGCCTGTAGAGACAACGATGAGTAACGAGGGTCGCTAGCCGTCACCACCCGCTCCCCAGCACTGTTTGCACCCCGAGAATAACGCTGTCAAACCAGGTCTGGTAACATTGCTATGCCCATCACCTTCCATAACAGGCTTTTCATTTCTGTCTCTTTGCACCATAGGCGCTGTTTTTGGGACAAGCACCAGGGTGTTGTGTGGCAGCGTCTAATCCTGGATGACTACCATGGATGACTTGAAAAAAAAATATTGGAAGGCCAACACAGCCCTAATTCGCAACTTGCTCATTGTCTGGGCGATCGCCTCCCTTGGCATGAGCATTTTGTTTGTGGTCCCCCTCAACAACATCCAGATTGGTACTGTGCCTTTTGGCTTCTGGATGGCACAGCAGGGATCTATCTACGTGTTTGTGGCTCTGATCTTTGTCTACGCCATTCAGATGGATAAGCTGGATCGCAAGTATGGCCGTAAGAAATAGCGATCGCTAAAACTGGCCATAAGGCATGCCAATGAAATTGTGCTGCATGACGAGAGAATGGACACCTGGGACCGAGGACTTGTGCCTCAGGTCAACAGGTGTGGGGAACCGTGGCGGTGCCGTACCTGTTCGCTGGCAGCGGCCTAGCGCTGAAAACCAACCCGCTGTACAGCAGCGCCATAGTTCTAGTTAGGCCGCATCCCAAATCTCACGAACCTTACCCGGCAGACAGGGGGTAATCTCTTGAATTCGGTCTTGAGAAAGCTCCTCTTTTGTGGCAGAGAAAACAGCCTTGATCACCCGTTCGGGGTTAGCATTGCGCTGCAGGCTAGACTCATTTGCCACGCGGAAGATAAAGTTGCTGTCGTCGACCTCAAGCGGTCCAGATCCTTGGCGAAACGGTGGACGGATACGGCTAAGAAAGCCCACGATGGGATTAGTGTCCTGCCACAGTTCGGAAATTTCATTCTGAAGTGCCTTATCGTCGGCTTCTTTATCTGCAGGCTTGCCCTTGAGCTCTTCTGCCACACGGTCGGCGGCTTCGGTAGTCATCATGTCTCGCATGACGCGATACACCACCTCAGTGATGTCTCTAGCATCAAAAATGTCTTCCAGTTCCCCTTTGACCATAATCTTTTCAAGAAAAGGCATGTCTTTGGTCGCGATGGGGGTTGTTGGACCACGGTTTAGGGCTTCTGGGGGATTATCGTTCATCTTCTCCAGTAGGCGACGCCCCTTATCCGTCAATTCTGCCTTCTCAAAGGTAATTAGGTGAGGGAGCGGTCCGTCCTCAGCACCTAAGGTGTTAGCCACGCGAAAGCCGACCTCATCAGAGTCGACGACGTCGGGAACATCCTCTTGGGTGGCGTAAGCATTGCCCGAGAATTTGGCGTCGATATAGCCCTTTTGATTCATGTAGTCGAGATGACCCAGCAAATCTGAGATGGTAAGTGCACGTCCAGTAAAATCGGTTTCCGAAAACTCAACGGCGTGCTTGCCCTCTGCTGTTTTGTCGCCTGCATTTATCTTTTTCAGCAAGATATAGGCAACATCTTCTCGTAGAGTAATTGGCATTGTGGGCCTCTCCTAACCTAAAAATTTAAACAAATTTCAGCAGCAAGAGTTAGCAAACATGCTGCGATCGCGCTCTAAAAAGCTTGACCAACGGGACATCCACAATCTAGACGCCATTGGCCACAGCTGCGCCTATGTGCAAAATGCGCTAGCACTCAATTGAGTACTCTTTGCTCGCTGTATTGTTATAGAGACTACAGTCAAACCCAAATTAAGGGCATCTACTCTAAGATGTATTTTGTTAAGATTTATTTTTACGCAAGATACTTCGTGACCCATGCCCTGCTATTCCATTGCCCTTCTCTATCGGCAAAAGAGATAGCCGCTGAGACGACCTGTCGGTGGCATTGTGATAGAGGAAATAGTGCATTCGGGCTTGGAGTATGGCCTTAGCTTAGACCTGCCAAGATGCCTACCCCGATCGTAATCATAACTAGCGCCAAGATGACGAATCCAGGAATTGCCGCTAGAACGCCAAAGCCTTTCAGGACCACAATGATGGCGGTTACGAGTAGTGCCATGCCAAATATGGATAGA
>JBARYO010000905.1:0-3153 GCA_049647905.1 Elainellaceae cyanobacterium
ACGCTATCAACAGTTCGAGCTTAATGAGAATCAATACTCTGTAGTTTGATTGAACTATAAGGCGCTGAAGCCTATTGATATCAGCACTTCTAGCGTTAATTCAAAATGTGCCAATTCAAAGTGCGGAGTGTGGGTTGTTGAAGATGTTGCCGTAGATGTTGGCCATGATTTAGTCTCCTTGAGAATAGAGAAGCAGTTGATGCGTTGTTGACGATGCTGAAAGTTGAGTGAGTTGAGTGAGTGGTAGAAAAGTCAGCTTGGGCCAGGTGCTTGGGGGCTTTGGCGCAGGCCCTTGCCGCTCACAAGTACAACAATAGGATTGTCGCTATTGGTGATCACGAGGTTTTCCTTCCAACCTGGATGGAAGAAAAATGCGATCAGAGGTTGCCGAAAATGACACAACTGCTGTCTGTGTTAAGGTAAGTTGATAATGGGTGACCCCATCCTGCAGTTTGTTACGAGAGCCATCAGGGGTGGCAGCAGTGCCTTAAACTCTGAACGTATAGCCCTTGCTCAGGAGAAAGCAGGGGGGGCAACATGGAACCAGAAAGGCTCTGTTCCATAACGAAAGAGGGGTTTTCCTATGGAAACTAAGCAGTTGATTCTTCTGGGTCCACCTGGCGTGGGCGTCAACGCTCAGTCCGCCGCGATCGCTGAGCATTGGCATGTCCCCTATGTGTCTATGGGGGAGCTTTTGCGTGGGGCGATCGCCAATGCATCAGAAATTGGTCTTGAAGCCCAAGCCGCCGTAGATGCCGGTGAGCTGGTTCCTGATGCCCTGGTCATGAAACTGCTCCGAAAGCGGTTCGAGCAGCCAGACATCATGCTGCAAGGCTGGGTTTTGGATGGATTTCCGCGGACGCTGGCTCAAGCCCAAACCTTTGATGAGTGGTCAGCAGCGGTCGGATTGCCTGCAGCACCGGTTGCTTACCTTAAAGCGATGACTGGACTGTTGGTCAATCGGATATGGACTGAAAAAGAAAACTATAGCTACGACTCTACTGCGGCGATTCGCCGCCATTTGTCCCGCCATCAGGATGAGGTCGCCCCGCTACTCAAGTATTATCAGCAGCGATCGCAGCTCAAAACTATTAACGGCAGCTTGCCCTTTGCTGAAGTGGCCCGCGCCCTGACTCGGCTTGGTCAGGCAGAAACGGGGGCAGCGCAATTAATTCAGGATGAAGCAGAGCTCGATTCGCATTTGGCCCAGGAATCGAAGCTAGTGGTTGACTGCATGGCCTCTTGGTGCGGCTCGTGCAAACAGGTGACACCGCTGATGGATCAGCTTGCGGAGGCATATCGCGATCGCGTCACCGTGATGAAAATAGACTTCGACATCAACCGGCAGATCACGAAACGATTCGGCCTGAAAGGAATACCGGCGGTTATGTTCTTCAACGACGGTGAACTGCTAGAAACCCTAATCGGCGTCAAGTCTTACCAGGACTACAGCGCTGCGGCAGAGCGCTTACTGGGCTAAAACTTTCCGGTCATACCGCTACCCTTGGGACGATAGTAATCCCTTATCTGTGCATATCATCTGTAGCGGCTGATCCCAGGGCTCTCGGGGCACCGCTGACAGTAGCGCCTCCGCAAATACAATGCCTACCGTTGGGACAGCTTTCCAGTCTGACATCGCCAGCAGTCGATCATAAAAACCGCCGCCGTAGCCCAGCCGATAGCCTTTCCTGTCACAGGCGATCGCAGGCACTAGCATGAGGTCAACTTTCGCTGGCTCAATGCGGGGAGCATCGCCGTGGGGCTCAGTAATGCCATAGCGGTTGGTCTGCAGCGGTAATGTGCTGCTGGGCGACCACCCGTGCCACTGCAGCGCTTTCCCTTGGCAGCGAGGGAAGCCCCAACGGCAGTTGAAATCCCCATCCTGGGGCCGAAACAATGGGCTGAGATCTGGCTCTTGTCGGGTGCTGAAGTAGGCCAGCACGGTATTTCCTGTTTTCAGTAACCCTGCCTTCTGAAGATGCTGACAGAGGCGATCGCTTTTATCTCGCCACTGCGCCTCGGACATTCTGCAGCGTTGAGCCAGCAGATGCCGACGTAGTGATGACTTATTTTGCTGGTACTTGTTTTGGTTCAACGTCCGTGATTCGTTACAGCATTCATAGAATCTTTACGAAGATCCTTGCGAAACGCGTCTAAGATTCAAGCGTGACAGCAAGTATGGCCCCCGCCTATCTCGTAATGATTTGAGCTTACGTTACCAGACTTGCTACTGCTTAAAGATGTCTGCACTGTCAGTAGCCCCAAGACAGATTTTGAGACTATCTTTGCTACTTTCATGCATCTACACAAACCATAATGACACTGCCAAATAGTACCACCTACTCCCTATCAACCACTGAGGCTGTAGACGCTCCTATCTTTTTGATTGGGGCAGAGCGTTCAGGGACAACGCTCCTCCGGTTGATGTTGAATGGACACCACCAAATTACCTGGAGTCCTGAATTTGAATATGTAGTCGACTTAGTTTCTGATGCTGGTGACTGCCCCGATTTGGCGCAGTATTACGACTGGCTTGAAACTCACCGTATTTTTCTTGCAACCCGGTTTGTGGTGGACAGGACCTTAGGCTATCGTGACTTGGTCACGAGCTTTTTACAGCAGCAGCGCGATCGCCACAGCAAACCTATCGTCGGAGCTACGGTACACCGCCACTTCGATCGCTTGCTCAAGCTGTGGCCCAACGCCAGGCTGATCTACCTGCTGCGGGACGGTCGCGACGTAGCGCGCTCTAACATCGGTATGGGCTGGGCCGGGAACGTTTGGACGGGCTCGCAGCGTTGGCTAGAGGCCGAGGCAGATTGGCAGCGCATCAAGCCGACCCTGCCGGATGAGCAGTGGATTGAGCTGTGTTATGAGGATCTAATCAAACATCCCGAACAGCAGCTCAGTCGACTATGTGACTTTGTTGGGGTGTCCTATGAGCCCGAAATGATGAGCTACATTGAGCGCACTAGCTATAGCTACCCTGATCCGAGCAGAGTGCAGCAGTGGCGAAAAAAGCTGTCAGATTGGGAAATTCGACTTCTGGAAGCTCGCATTGCTCCGACGTTATCCCAGCGCGGCTACGAGCTTAGCGGCTTTCCGCCTGTCAAGGTAACTCCTCGCCTGGAGACTTACTTGCGTATTCAGAGC
>JBARYO010000906.1:0-2160 GCA_049647905.1 Elainellaceae cyanobacterium
GGCTTCCAGGGAATCCACTTGGCCCACAGCTGCGCCAGGGTGCCATCCGCCAGCAGAGCTGCGATCGCCCCGTTGAGCGCCGCCAGCAGCTCTGGGTCAGCGGGCGAAACGGCTATAGCAAACGGCGCACGGGTGGGCAGAGTGAAGGCTAGTTCTAAGTTGGAGTCTTCCTCAGCCACCACCAGCACCAGCTCATCGTCAATTAAGGCGTCAATTTCGCCTGCCCGCAGCGCGTCTAGCATTTCGGGTAGCACCTTGTCGCTGCCGGGATAGGGGACGGCGATCGCCTCTGGGAACTCCGCCACAAGAGCAATATTGGTGCTGTCGGCTAGGCCCCCCACTCGCTTACCCCGCAGGTCTTCTGGGGAGGAAATGCCGCTGCCCTGTCTCACCAGCACCGCCTCGTCAAACAGGCCGTAGGGCTGGGTAAAGGTGACCTTCTTTTGGCGCTCTGGGGTGATGGCTTGGTTAAACCAGACGGCGTCGTATTGCCCCGTCTCTAAGCAGGTATAGAACTCTGCCATAGGCAAATTGTGCCAAACCGGAGTAAGCCCAAGGCGATCGCACAGTATCCGCGCCAGCTCTGGCTCGTAGCCGCTGCGGGTGCCCTCAGGGGTGAGGTAGCTCATGGGGCGGGCGTCGAAGTCGCTGGCGGCGATGTGGAAGTGGCCGGGCTGGACAAGGGGTAGGGATAAGGCGATGGAAGATTGTGTCATGGTGGAAGGTTCAGTTTTGTGACGGAGTATGGCAACGGTAGTGAAGGCTACAGCCTGTCTGTGAGGCAAACTTATTATGACAAGTAGAAATGGACAAGCTGAGTTTGTCAACTGTTCTGTTGAACTTCGCCTCGACTTCCATCCGCGACTGAAGTGCGGGCTATTTCTTTAAAACCTTTCGGCAAGCTGTCTTTTTAAAAAATGGACTACCAGCCCGTAACCCTTTCCCCAGAACAAATCCAGCAGTTCCAAACTGATGGATTTTTAATCGTAGAAAACTTCCTTCCCACCGACTTTGCCCAGCGGCTCGCCGACTGCCTAGACCCCATCTTCCACGGCAACTTTGAAACCGGCGTCTTCCCCGATGAGTGGCACTGGCGACCCGGCATGAGCCTGCCCGACATCACCCGCGAGATCTGCAACGGCTGGAAGTGCGATCGCACCGTGGCTAGCCTAGTGCTTTCCTCCGAAATTGGCCGACTGACGGCAACACTAGCGGGGTGGAGCGGTGCCCGCATTGGGCAGGATAGCCTCTGGGTAAAGCCGCCCGGTGCCAAGGCGATCGCCATGCACCAAGACGGAGCCTATGTAAATTACCTCGACCCCGCCGCGATGATGACCTGCTGGGTGGCGCTGGATAACGCGACGGCGGCAGATGGCACCCTCATCTACGCGAAAGGCTCTCACAAGTGGCCGCTAAGTGACGTTGAGGGCGAGTTCCACGCCCCAAAAAAAGACTACCGCTGGGCCATGCTGCAGGCGGCGGAGCAGGCCGGGGAGCCAGAGCCGGAGCTTGTGGTGGTGAACGTTCCGGCGGGGGGCTGCGCTTTTCACCACGGGCATACCTGGCACGGCCTAGGGCCAACGACGCGCACGGAAGGTCTTTTCCGCAGCATTGGCCTGCATACTATTCCGTCTGTGGCCCAATTCCACCCCACAAACCCGGCGGGCTATATCTATGGCCGCTACAAGCGGGTAGGGGATACGGCGATGGATGAGAGCTTTTTCCCGATTTTGTGGCAGCAAGATGGCTACCGCAGCCCCTTCCTAGCCGATTACTGCACCGACCCGCTAGCCCAATCTGCGATCGCCGCCTGATTGGCCCGCCCCGCTCTGCCCCGCCCCATCCCGCCCCGCCCCGTACGGGCACGGCATGCCGTGCCCCTATCCTTTCGCACCGCAACCCTTTACCCTGAAACCCATGGCAAAAACCTGGAACGGCGAACCCTTCACCGGCCTCAGCGACGACTTCGACCCCCAATGGCTGCTCTCCCCTGAGCAAAAGCAGCTTCAGGCTAAGCTGATCGATCTGTGCGCCACCGTGCTGCGGCCCAACGCGATCGCCTCTGACCGCGAGCTAATCTACCCCCGCGACAACGTTGAGGCGCTGGCGTCGTTGGGGCTCCTGGGCCTGCTCGTGCCTAAAGCCTGGGGCGGGCTGGGG
>JBARYO010000907.1:0-7925 GCA_049647905.1 Elainellaceae cyanobacterium
GGTCAAAGGGATGGACGAGGTAACTCGCGATAAGTATCTAAAATCCCAGGCGATCGCCCACATCAAAGAAGAACCCATACTGTTCATTAAGCGGGTGGGTATTCGCTTAGTAGATACCCATATCCGTGAAACGATTGGGGTCAGCTGGAATGAAAAAGGATTAGTGTCACGCTATGGTGAGGGTGCTTTATTACCAATAAAACTGATCAGTCAACTGTACTGGATAGTCATACTGGCTTTGGCTCTTGCGGGAGCCGTCATGCTAATAGTACAGAAGGGCTGGCTCTTCGCTCTATTTCACCCTACTGTGCTGTTCTGGGGGTACTTTGCTGCAGTTCATGGGGTGATTGTGTCGGGCGATCGCTACCATTTGCCCAGCGTGCCAATGCTATCGGTACTGGCTGTATTGCCTATAATCGCTCTACTCAAGAAAATTGGAAGTAGATCAGCTAAATTTGGAACACAGCGTATAAGAATGTAGCATCATTCTAAGAGGGCGTTTAAAAAGTCGCAAAAGTTCTGCATTACCCCCCTCAATCCCCCTGCGTCCTGCGGATGCGCTGCGCGAAAGGTAAGGGGAGAAGCCGGAGTTCTCCCCTGCGTCCTGCGGACACACTTCGCGAATAGTAAGGAGGAGTTGGAGGGGGTGGAGCAGGAGCGTAATGCATCAATCGAAACCTTTCAACCATCCTCTAAAGCTTTTTAGCACTCAATTTAAAACAAGGTCTTATCATGGTTATTTCCACACCTGCTCTAAAGTCAAAGCCATCACCTTTAATTTCAAGCCCACGGTTTCGAATTTTTTCTGGATCCGCAAACTTTAGCTTAGCTAATGATATCGCATCGTACCTCGGGCTTGATCTCAGCCCCATCACACGCAAACGCTTTGCAGATAAAGAAATTTATGTGCAAATACAAGAATCCATTCGGGGATGTGATGTCTATCTGATTCAGCCAACCTGCGCTCCCGTCAATGATTCTCTAATGGAACTTATGATCATGGTCGACGCCTGTCGTCGAGCATCGGCAAGGAAAGTAACAGCTGTTATTCCATACTACGGCTATGCGAGATCTGATCGAAAAACAGCGAGTCGTGAATCTATTGCGGCGAAGCTGGTAGCCAACTTGATCACGCAAGCTGGTGCGCATCGTGTTCTAGCAATGGATCTACATTCGGCACAGATTCAGGGGTACTTTGATATTCCCATTGATCATGTTTATGGTTCTCCGGTACTACTAGATTACCTGCTCAGCAAGCAGATCCCTAACGCTGTTGTGGTTTCTCCCGATATTGGGGGTGTTGCTAGAGCTAGAGCCTTTGCAAAGAAGCTGAACGATGCACCTCTAGCGATTATTGATAAGCGGAGACAGGCCCACAACACTGCCGAAGCCATGAACGTCATTGGAGAGGTCTCCGGTAAAGTTGCTATTGTCATCGACGACATGATCGACACTGCGGGCACGATTACAGAATGTGCAAAGGCGCTTCGGCAAGAAGGTGCCCTTGAGGTGTATGCTTGTGCAACTCACGCTGTGCTTTCGGCACCTGCGTCTGAAAGGCTGTCCGGTGGGTTGTTTGAAGAAGTCATCGTAACCAACAGCATTCCCGTATCAGAGAGTCAAAAGTTCTCCCAGCTGACGATCCTATCAGTAGCTGATATTCTGGGAGAAGCCATCTGCCGAATTCATGAAGAGAACTCCCTCAGCAGTATGTTTGCGGATTAATCCACAAGCTGTTTTGCGAAAACTGGCCAGTAATTTAGCTTAACTGTTGCCAATTACAGGTGGTTTGGGTTCGCTCGGTGGCGACAGTTTTAGCAATGATGATGCTAGATGCCGGGCTATCGATTTTGTATTTATGAAGGGCTTTATTTTAATATTATTACCTATTTTTTAAAAAATTATTTGAGAAACCATGAAGATTACCTTTATGTGTCCGCATTTAGACTTAGCTGGTGGCGTTCGGGTCATTGCCATTTATGCCGATAGATTGAAAAAGATGGGACATGATGTTCTAGTTGTCTCTAGGCCAAAACCCAAGCCGACGATCAAGAAGCAATTTCGCTCGCTGAAGGCTGGCAAAGGGCTAATCATTCGAAAAAAAGAGCCATCGCACTTTGACAATGTGATGGTTGATCACAAAATGATAGGCGAGCATAGAGCATATCAAGAATCTGACTTTCCTGATGCCGATGTTATCATTGCAACTTGGTGGAAAACAGCAGAAGAAATCTCAGGTTTTTCAAGGTGCAAGGGGGCAAAAGTATATTTTATTCAACTCCATGAGACATTTAAAGGGCAGCCCATTGATAGAGTCAAGAAGACATACACTTCCCCGCTGCATAAAATCACGATCTCCAAGCCTTTAGTCGACCTGATGCGCGAAGAGTATGGCGACTTCGATGTTTCAGTTGTGCCCAATAGCGTGGATAGAAGCCAGTTCTGTGCCCCTAAGCGCTCTAAGCAAGCTGTTCCAACCATTGGTTTTCTGTACACACCTACATTTCATAAAGGGTGTGACATCGTCTTTAAAGCCATAGAGATGACATCCCGTGATGTGCATAACATAAAGCTCGTTGCTTTTGGCAAAGCTAAACCATCTCTAACGCTACCCTTACCAGCGGGTACGGCGTATAGCTATCAGCCTGATCAAAGCAAAATCAAAGATATTTACGCTCAGTGCGATGTTTGGTTATGTGGTAGTCGGAGAGAAGGATTCCATCTTCCACCTTTAGAGGCTATGGCCTGCCGCACTCCCGTTGTCTCAACAGCCGTTGGAGGTCCGATTGATACCATTGAGGATGGCAGTAATGGCTATCTTGTTCCTGTCGAGGATCATAAAATTCTATCGAAGCGGCTTACTCATGTATTGACGATGGACAACAGTGAATGGGAATCTATGTCCGAAGCGGCCTATAACACCAGCGTCAAATATACTTGGGATGATGCTGCCAAGCGCTTTGAGCTGGCCTTAGAGAAGGCAATTGAAAAAGAGGCGGCCAATCTTTCAGAATCTAATTGCCCTTCTATCTAAAAACCATGACTTGTATGTGTTCTTGTCTATAAGAAAGTTGACTCAAATTTCACACCAAGTTCATCTGCTGCTATTTCTCCATAAGCTATCATTGCCTTAGACTATCGAAAAAATGAGGCATATTCTGATGCAAGCTGCAGCATACTTTTAGCACGGGAGCTACTCAGGTGGCTTGAGGCAAGACACTTATTCCTCAATGTTATCTGAGGCGTTGAACTCTGTCGTGGCGAAGAGTAGTGCGCAGGGGTGACACTAAGAACTAGGCTTTAGGTAAACTACACTTGATAATTTGTCATTCAATTTGGAGTCAGCTTAATTATGCGAATCTTAAAAGACACGGTCAAAAATCATTTGGGAAAGCGGGGATATACCCTTGAGAAAAAAAGCCCATTTGAAACGCAGTTCAAAACCGATCTCGATCAGTTTAATCTTCAAGTTCGGGATATGCAGACTCGTCACAAAACACAGACGAAGGTGTATGTTGACGACCTGAAGAAGAAGTACGAGACACCTTTCTTTGGTGAGTACTATGTGTGGGATATTATTGAGTCCCTTTCGCGTTGTTTTGACCCAACCGACGTTAGATTAGGTGTCGGTAGCCAAGAGGTGCACCTTCTACAAATGGTTGAAGGTATGGATAGGGATGGGGTAACAGATCAGGATATGTACTTAGCCGCTATCATCCATGATATGGCTAAGGCGCTGTTGTTTGAACATGAGCCTCCAGAAAATATTGGATTTAACAACAATTTGATTGGCGATTATCCAGATGGTATTGGCCTCGATAATGTCACTATTACCTTTAGTCAGGACGAGTATCTGTACCTGCGTCTGAAGGACTATCTTCCTGACCATCTAGCCTGGCTGATCCGATATCATGGCATTAGCGTTCCTCAATGCAA
Source organism: Elainellaceae cyanobacterium (assembly GCA_049647905.1). Lineage (GTDB taxonomy): Bacteria > Cyanobacteriota > Cyanobacteriia > CAKZMO01 > CAKZMO01 > JBCCAG01. Next base: position 3,937 of record JBARYO010000907.1, read on the forward strand.
GCGCGTTATGGACAAGCGCGATCGCGAATATACTGAGCGCTACTTAACTGATTTCGCGAAATATGATATGGGTACCAAGTGTATTTACCATATCCCTAACAAGAAAATTGAAGACTACAGAGAGCTAGTTGAGTCAACGTTTCCCAATCCAATTTCTTTCTAAGCCTCCAGACCAAGATTAGTATTGTAGGCCATATAGACCTGCAATACTAATCGGAACAAGGTCAAACTTTAGCTGATGTTATAATAATTTTAAGAGCATATATAAGAAATTTTATGGCCTCGATTTACTCTGAACCTTCTAATCGTAATAGAGCTCCTGCCGCATCAAAGCTGCCAGTTGTTGCAATGACGGGAGCAGGGGGGATGATAGGGTCTTTCCTATATGAATCACTTCAGGATAACTACAATTTTAAATGTATCGACATTAAAAAGCCCAGCTGGGCTAAAAACTTTGTCAAAGTCAATATAAATAATTATAAATCCGTTCTCAAAACCTTTTCAGATGCCGATGTTATTTTGCATTTGGCATCACCTAGATTTGGTTGCCCCTGGAAAGAGTTTCACTCCACAGGAATCGAGGGAACCCGAAATATTTTCGAGGCCGCAAGGGTATTGGGCGTTAAAAAGATAATCTACGCCAGTAGTTTTCATCTTTTAGGCTGGGACCATACTTCTGAAGTGTCCCAAATCACGCCAGAGATGCCGGTAGCGCCTGATTCTATCTATGCGGCAAGCAAAGCGTTTGGCGAGGCCCTAGGCTATTACTACGCTCGCCAATACGGCATATCGGTCTTTTGCCTTAGAATAGGAACATTTTGCCATGAACCACCCCCTATTAAAGGAAGCCATGACCGAATTCTAAAAACCTGGTGCAGTCCTAATGACATGGCTCGTCTAATAAGCGCTTGCATTGACGCTGAGGAAGACCTAGGATTTCATATATTTTACGGCGTCTCGAATAACAAGCAGCGATTTTGGGATATCAGTAACGCTCAGAAGGTTCTAGGCTATTCGCCTGTGGACAATGCAGAAGACTTTAGACCTATAGACAATTAGCTGCCTATGCAGCGAATCCTGATGTAAATTAAGTTTAAAAGTATTATTCCGCTATCTTTTTAAAGATTGATTTTATACGTTTTTGCTTCTGTCGTCTGTACGTTTTGCCTGCATGACGTTTTAGATCAGCAGATAGCTTTATATCGAATAGGTTAGAACGTGAGTAAATTAGTTAAACAATATCTAAAGTCATACAAAAGTAGGATATTCACCCCCCCCCGAGTTATTCGAGATAAATCGGGGAATTCTGTATTGACAATTTCTCCCGCAAAGGGCGGAATGATACTCAATTGGTGTGTCGATAACAAAGAAGTTTTTTATCTGGATAGAAGCACCGTCAAGCGCTTTGGTAAACCGGTTAGAGGAGGTATACCGATTCTGTTTCCTATTTGTGGTGGGCTTCCCAAAGGAACATATCAACACCATAGCAAGCCCTACAAACTAGGACATCATGGTTTCGCTCGGAACTGGCCATGGACTGTCTATAACGACTTGTGTGTGGATCAAGGCAAGCTTACGCTGTCGCTGAGCAGTAATCAACAAACTTTAAAGGAGTTCCCCTTCAAGTTTCAGCTTCTCTTTACTTATCATTTGAGAGGGCATACGCTTACCATTGAGCAAAAGGTTCTGAACTTCTCCATGGAAAGTATGCCGTTCTCTCTAGGGCTACATCCATATTTCTATACTCCTGATAAATCTCAGCTCAAAATTGATATTCCTGCCCAAAGCTATCACAGCCAGAATGATGGTAAGGAGTACCTCTGGGACGGAACGTTTGATTACAATAAAGATGAAATTAAAGCATACTTCAAAGACCTAGACCGGCCTAGCTTTCGAGTCTTAGATCCTAGCCGTGGTCTATCGGTTGAGTGCTCTTTTCAGGAGCCTTACGCTGGACTGTTCTTTTGGACCACGAAGGGGAAAGAGTTTTACTGCGTTGAACCCTGGAGTTCAGGTTTTAATAGCATGAACACCGGCGATCGCATCAGTTACGTTAAACCACGATCCTGTCTTTCAACGTCCATTGATATATGTGTTAGCACCCTCTAGAGAGCATCACAAGGACGCTCTCCGAAAGCTCTCCTACAAGCTTTTACTCCATACCTTCAATGGGTGCAAAGCCCTGCCGCTGAACGTTTTCTGTTACCGTTCTCGGTTCTAAGAACTGCAGCAGATAGTCTGGACCGCCAGCTTTTGACCCCACCCCCGACAGCTTGAAGCCGCCAAAGGGCTGACGCGCTACGATCGCCCCGGTGATGGAGCGGTTGATGTAGAGGTTTCCCACCTCAAACTCTTGTCCGGCCCGGTCGATGTGGGATGGGGTGCGGGAGTAGAGCCCCCCGGTGAGGGCGTAGTCGGTGTTGTTGGCGATCGCCATAGCGTCGTCAAAGTCTTTGGCGCGAATCACCGACAGCACGGGGCCAAAGATCTCCTCTTGGGCAATGACGGCGTCGGGAGCAACCCCCGTAAAGATTACCGGACCGACATAGTAACCCTCTTCGGGGGCTTCAACCTCTAGGGCTGCCGTCGCGTCCTGCTTGCCGGTTTCGATACATGCCTTGATGCGCGTTTGGGCAGCGGCATCGATTACTGGGCCAACAGAGGTTCCGGGGTCTGTTGCGTCGCCAACATTGAGCGATCGCCCTGCCTCCACTAGACGCTCTACAAAGGCATCGTAGATGGGATCCAGCACAATCACTCGAGAGCAGGCCGAACACTTTTGACCGCTGTAGCCGAAGGCAGAGTAAATTACGCCCTGTACAGCCTGGTCTAAATCAGCGCTCTCATCCACGATGATGGCGTTCTTACCCCCCATCTCAGCCACCACTCGCTTCAGGTGCTTCTGGCCAGGCTGTAGAACGGCGGCATTGGCGTAGATTTGACAGCCCACCTCACGGGAGCCCGTGAACACAATCATATGCACATCGGGGTGGTTGACCATATGCGCCCCCACGGTGGAACCCTTGCCAGGAACATACTGGAACACGCCCGAGGGGATACCCGCCTCCACCAAAATTTCTGTCAGCTTGGCGGCAATTACCGTTGTCACCTCAGCAGGCTTGAGCAGGACGCAGTTGCCCGTCACTAGCGCCGCTACCGTCATTCCGGTGGGGATGGCTAGAGGGAAATTCCAGGGCGAGATTACCACGACTAGGCCACGAGGCTCGTAGCGGTAGCGATCGCTTTCTCCCGCTACGTCGTAGGTATAGCCCACGTCCAGACGCTCCATCTCGTCAGCATAGTAGCGGCAAAAGTCGATGGCCTCTGAAACTTCTGCATCTGCCTGGTGCAATGGCTTTCCACCCTCCAGAACCATCCAGGCCGACAGCTCCGCTCGACGGTTTTCTAGACCGTCACCCGCTCGCCGAAGGATTGCAGCTCGCTCGGTGGCCGGAGTACGCCGCCAGCCTTCGAAAGCCGCTTTAGCCGCAGCGATCGCCTCATCCGCTTGCTCAACGCTGATCAACCCTACGGTGCCGACAACCTCATCGGGGTGGCAGGGGTTCACCGAGTTGACGGTGGCGGTCGTCTCGACGCGATCGCCGTCAATCAATGGATAATACGTTCTGCCGAGCTGCTGTCGTACGGTGTCCATGGCGTGAGCAGCTGCTTGACGGGCATCGTCTTCTGAGTAATCCGTATCCGGCGAGTTTTCAATCAGCGTGTAGGGTGCGGACGGTGTCACAACCTTGTCACCGCTTTCATCGCCCATCTCCGGCGCAGCTAGCAGCTCTTCCACCGGTAGATTCTCTAAGCTCTGGCGCAAAAACGAGCTATTGGCTGTGTTCTCCAACAGCCGGCGAATCAGATAGGCCATGCCGGGAATCAGATCGCCGTAGGGGCAGTAGACCCGCACGCGACAACCCTGGGCTACCAGGGCCTTGGCCAGCTTATCTCCCATGCCGTAGAGCACCTGCAGCTCCCAGGCT
>JBARYO010000908.1:0-2013 GCA_049647905.1 Elainellaceae cyanobacterium
AATCAAGCCCCCAAGCAGCAGTCCCTGCTGGGCCATCACTTTGACGATGTCTGGTTCGCCATACACCTGGGCGCAGTAGGCTCCGCTGAAAATCAAGAAGCCGTTACCAACAAAAAACGCCAGCAGCGTGGCCCAAAACCCTGTCCGGCCCGAGGGGGCAAATCGGCTCCAGTTGGTGGATTGGGTTCCCCCAGAAATAAAGGTGCCGACAATAATGGTGATGGCTGCGCCGAGGGGCAGCGGGTCTCCTAGTTCGGTGGTCTGCAGCCCCGCCAAGCCGCCCACATCCCCGGTGGCGATCGCCAAGCTCCACAGCATCAGGATCACCATGGCCGGTACGGCAATGCGGCTCAGCCAGTCCATGGCCCGGTAGCCGATGTAGGCTGTTGAGCAGAAGAAATAGGTGAAAAACAGAATGATGAGCCAGTTCCAGGACTCTGGCACCCCGGCCAAGCTATTCAGCAGCTGCGCCATTAGCGCCGAGCCCCAGGCATACCAGCCCACTTGAGTGAAGCCCAAGATAAAATCGACCCAGCGGGAGCCGACGTTGCCAAAGCTGACGCGGGACATGAGCACCGTGGTCAGTCCTGTTTTACCGGCGATGTAGCCTAAGGCCGCCGCATACAGACCCAAGATTAGGTTGCCGAGAAGGATGACGACGAGGAGATCGGGAAAGAAGCGAAATGACGGACCGACCAGACCTCCTGCAAACAAAGTGCCGGAATAGAGGGTGAACCCAACCAAAATCGGCGCTAAGGACCAGAACGAGCGGCGGGCTGAGAGGGGTACGGGCTGGAGGGGAAAATCTTCGCTATTTTTGGGCGGCTTGGTAGAGAGTGGTTCAGTTGTTGTAGTCATCGCCGGTTCGTGATGTGTAAAGCTCGACGCTATATTGTGCCGGTCGACAACGCAAGCTGTCGTATCGCATATTACTGCCAGCTCTGAGTTGGCATTATCCCTCACGTCGTCAGCGCCTCTGAAGAGAAACGACATCAGGGCATCAGCGCAGTGAGGGATAATGCCTGTTCAGCGACAGCCCAAGCTCAGCCCCCAGTTTCCTCAGGTTGACCTGAAATGCGAATGACGTAGGGGTAATAGTCTCCAGGGCGGTATGACCCCACCCAAATTTCATAGGCCCCCGGCGACCAGGCTCCAATCACGCCAGGGTTGCGTCCGTTGAGGTCATCGCTGCACCAGCTGCCCCCTGGCCCCCGAACCACCAGCGTCGTATCCTCAGGGCTCTCCACCTGGAGGCTGAGATAGTCAAAGACGTTCGTCAGCACCATACGATGATCGGCATCGCTATCGACGTACCCGACGCAGGCTCCCGTACTGGTCTCCTGACGACCAGACACCAGCGCCGCGAGCTGAGGTCCGCCGCTAATACCGCGAACGGTGACGTCTGGAGACGACGGACTGAGGGTAACGTTCTCGAACAGTGGGGCCGCTGTGGGGGTAATAGTAGTAGGGGCGAGAATGGGAGGCAGCGGCCTCAAGGGAGCGGCTGGGGACAAGGCGTCAGGCTGCCCATCGGGCACGTCACTGGGCCGTGCGGTAGGAGCCTCCTCTGGTGGGCTATCCGACAATTCCTCAGCGGTAGGCAGCGGGGCAGAGAACTGCGCCTGAGCGGGAAAGCCCTGTAGTCCTAGCAGGCTAGCCACAGCCCAACCCAGCGACGTTGCGGCATAGGTCAGGTAGCGAGATGGTTTGGGTTGCATTTGAGGTACAGTTGCTCCTCTATAAGTGCGGAATTTGGTGTGGCAGATGCCAACTAAACGCAATTGGCCTTTATGCCTAGCTTGCGGCCAGCCCCAGTGCTGCATTGAGCCGCGCCACATCCAATCCTTGCTGGTGCAGTAGCAGCCAAGAGTCTACCAGGTCCGGTCCCTTCATGTCGCAGGTCAGCGCCGCCCGTAGCGATCGCATTACTAGCCCTTTCTTGACGCCAGCAGTTTTGGTGGCCTGCTGCACCACGGCCTTGGCGTCGTCAGCGGTGTCCATCGGCATGGTCTT
>JBARYO010000909.1:0-9129 GCA_049647905.1 Elainellaceae cyanobacterium
ATCCTGGATGATTCATGCCACACTGCATCAGTTTAAGGTATTCGAAGCAACGGCTCGCCACGGCAGCTTCACGCGTGCGGCGGAGGAGCTTTTTCTCACGCAGCCTACGGTCTCGATGCAGGTCAAACAACTGACTAAATCGGTTGGACTCCCACTGTTTGAGCAGGTTGGGAAGCGGCTGTACCTCACGGAGGCTGGACGAGAGCTCTACACCGCCTGTCAAGATATTTTTGAGCAGCTCGACACCCTTGATATGAAGATTGCTGATCTCAAAGGCATGAAGCAAGGGCGGCTCAAGTTAGCGGTGATTACAACCGCTAAGTACTTTGTTCCTCGACTGCTGGGGCCGTTTTGCCAGCGCTATCCCGGTATTGATATTTCACTCATTGTCACCAACCACGAGCGGGCTATAGAGCGGCTGTCTGAAAACGAAGATGATATCTACGTGATGAGTCAGATTCCCCAGCACATCGACGTCAAGACGTACTCTTTCTTGGATAATCCGCTGGTGGTGCTGGCTCCCAAAAGTCACCCCTTGGCTGGAAAGCGAAATATTCCACTGGCGCAGCTGGCCGATGAGCCGTTCATCATGCGAGAGTCAGGGTCAGGAACGCGACAGGCGGTTTATGACTTGTTCAACAAGCACAACATTGATGTTCGAGTTCGCTTAGAGTTGGGCAGCAACGAAGCTATCAAGCAGGCGATCGCTGGGGGACTTGGTCTATCGGTCCTCTCTTGCCATACCCTTACCCCTGAGGCAAACCTGGGTGAGCTGGCCATTCTGGATGTGGAAGGATTTCCTATCAAGCGGCAATGGTACATTGTCCACCTGTCGGGCAAACAGCTGTCTGTTGTGGCCAGCACATTCCTGGAGTATCTCCGGGCCGAATCCGGCTAGCTCGCTGCAAGCGTTGTTGCCGTTCAAAAGCGGCTGCTCAATCAAGATTATCAAGATACAGTCTCCACTCCAGCAGCAAGATAGAATGGAGTGCAAACCATAGGATGGTAGCGGCGGTCAAACGACCGGCCTTGCGTTGAGGGCCATTGCACAGCGGGCGATGGCGGGACAAAGGCAGTTAGTGCATATGCAGGAAAGTAGGAGGGATGTCTTAGTCGATGGGCAAGGTTGTTGGAATTGATCTAGGAACAACAAACTCAGTTGTTTCCGCTATGGAAGGCGGAAAGCCGATTGTTATCGCCAATGCCGAGGGAATGCGAACGACGCCATCAGTGGTCGCCTTCAGCAAAGAAGGGGAGCAATTGGTGGGTCAGATGGCCCGTCGTCAAGCTGTTTTGAACCCACAAAACACCTTTTTTGGCGTTAAGCGCTACATCGGTCGGCGCTACAGCGAGCTGTCTCCCGAATCGAAGCGGGTGCCCTACACGCTGCGCCGCGACGACAGTAACCAGATCAAGATTGCCTGTCCGCGTCTGAAAAAGGAGTTTTTCCCCGAAGAGATTTCGGCCATGGTGCTGCGTAAGCTGGCCAAAGAGGCGGAGCGCTATTTAGGAGAGGCGGTCACCGGGGCCGTGATTACGGTGCCGGCCTACTTTGATGATGCCCAGCGCCAGGCCACCCGAGATGCCGGACGTATTGCCGGACTGGAGGTAAAGCGCATCATCAATGAGCCCACAGCGGCAGCGCTGGCCTATGGCTTAGAGCGGCGGGACTACCGCCGTATTTTAGTGTTTGACCTGGGCGGCGGTACCTTCGATGTCTCTATCCTGGAGTTGGAGGGGGGCGTTTTTGAAGTAAAAGCCACCAACGGCGATACCCAGCTCGGCGGTACGGATTTTGACCGGCGCATCGTTGACTGGCTGGCGGAGCAGTTTCTAGAGTCGGATAAAATCGACCTACGCCGCGATCGCCAAGCCCTACAGCGCTTGCTGGAGGCAGCAGAAAAGGCCAAAATTGAGCTCTCTGGGGTCACCGCCACTGAAATTAGCCTGCCGTTTATCACCGCCACTGTCGATGGCCCCAAGCACCTAGAAGCCCGGCTGACGCGCTCCCAGTTCGAGGGACTATGCGGTGATTTGATTAGCCGACTACAGGTGCCGCTGCAGCAGTCCCTGGCAGATGCGGGTCTTTCCTCTGGACAGATCGATGAGGTTGTTCTTGTCGGGGGAGGGAGCCGCATGCCCATGGCCCAGGCATTGGTGACCTCGCTGCTGGACTGCCCTGTGTCTCAAAACGTCAACCCCGATGAGGTGGTGGCGGTGGGGGCCGCAATCCAGGCTGGCGTCCTTAACCAGGACATCAAGGACATTCTGCTGCTGGATGTGACGCCTTTGTCCCTTGGCGTCGAAACCATCGGCGGCGTGATGAAAAAGCTGATTCCCCGCAATACCACCATTCCCGTCCGCCGCTCAGACCTCTTTTCCACCGCTGAGGACAACCAAACCTTTGTGGAGGTGCATGCCGTACAGGGAGAGCGGGAGATGGCTGCCGACAACAAGTCCTTAGGCCGCTTCAAGCTGATGGGCATTCCCCCAGCGCCTCGGGGTATTCCCCAAGTTGCCGTTTCTTTTGACATTGATGCCAACGGTATTTTGCAAATTATCGCCGTGGATAAAACCACGGGACGCGAACAAGGGCTGACGATTCAAAGCGCGTCGAAGCTGAGCGACACCGAAGTTAATCGCATGCTCAAAGAGGCTGAGCAGTATGCGGACTACGACCGAGAGCGCCGCGATCGCATTGAAAAGCGCAATAAGGCGGAAGCACTGACCTTCCAGGCAGAGCGACAGCTGCGAGAGGTGGCCCTCGACTTCGGCATGCAGTTTGCCAACCAATACCGCCGCCGCATTGAGTCGCTGATTGGCGAACTGCGGGACTACCTAAAGCAGGAGGACGAACGGGGCATCGATATTGCCCAGGCGGATTTGCAGGATGCGCTGTACGAGCTTAACCAAGAGGTGTATCAAGTCACCCAGCGCGAAGACGACGACGAGAGTATTTTAGGCACCATCAAACGCACCATTGTCGGCGACCCAGACCCTTACGACGAGCCCTATTCCGCCTCTCGGGGTCGCGATCGCTACAGCGATAGCTACGATTACTACGATAAGCCTCGTACTGCCAAATACCGCCGCGCCTACGATGAGAGCGGCCCTCCGCCCTCTCGCCGCGATCGCTACAACGAAAGTTTTGACAATTGGGATGATGATGACGATTGGCTCTAGCCGCCTTCCCCATAGCGGGAAGACCATCATCAGCTCATCCATCGTTACGCCATGCAAAACTTTCGCAATTACTACGACATCCTAGACGTCTCGCAAGGCGCTACGGCGGCAGAGATCAAATCAGCCTACCGAAAGCTGGCCCGACGATATCACCCCGACCTCAACCCTGGCGATCGCGCCGCTGAAGAATCCTTTAAAACGGTGGGAGAAGCCTACGAGATTCTCTCCGACGCGGATAAGCGCAGCCAATACGATCAATTCAGTCGCTATTGGCGTCAGAAAGGGTTTCCGGGGGGAAGACGCCCTAAACCACGAGGGGTAGGGTCTGACCTTGATTTCGGCCAGTTCCAGGATTTTGATAACTTTGTCGATCAACTGCTCAATCGACGCAGTGGCGCGACCACCATCAACCGCCGCCGCACTGTTCGTCCGGCCACAGCAAGTGACAAAGTGCCGCCGTCGCCGCGCCAGGACCCCTATGAGCCTAGACGAACGAAGAAAACCTATACCGTTTCCCAAGATCGACAATCCAAACCCACCGAAGCGCAGCTCACGCTACCGTTGGAAAAAGCCTATCGTGGTGGTCCAGAGCGAATTCGCCTCGAAACAGGCCAGCTGTTGGAGGTCACACTGCCGTCGGGTCTGTTGGACAAGCAGCGAATTCACCTGCCGCAGCAGGGCGTTGACGGTGGGGAGCTATACCTTCGGGTCTTTATTGAGCCGCATCCGCTGTTTCGCCTTGTAGGCTACGATTTGGCCTGTGCCATTCCCGTAACCCCTAGCGAAGCTGTTTTGGGGGGAGGTGTTGATGTGCCCACGTTAGATGGGGTAGTGAAAATGACCATTCCAGCCGGGGTGTATTCGGGGCAGCGCCTCCGGCTTGCTGGGAAAGGCTACCCAGCCCAAGGGAAGCGAGGCGACCAAATTGTAGAACTTTGCATCACCGTACCGAAGGATGTCAGCCCTCGCGAGCGAGAACTCTACGAAAAACTGCGCCATATAGAGGCGAACCCTCGCCTGGGTTTGCTGCAGCCTTAGGGCATCTGTTCAAAAAGCAGCGTGGAGCACCGGGCTCACAGTTGCTACAATTTTACGGAGTCAATGGATCGACGTCGTTGCTCCCACAACTGGATGAGCTGTTCTTAGTCGTCGGCTATACCGACTGCAGCAAGTCCTCGCGGAGCAAGTGGTCTTGTGACGATTGAGCTGTCGTAATGGTGGAGGTGCTCGATGGAACCCGCTCAGATAAATTGTGCTGTTGATTGCGTCAACGGCTGTGTTTTGGGAGATGATTGTCCTAATTTGGATTACAAGAAACAAGCGTCAAGCTTTATCCAGGAGACATCGCTAGACGATATGCTAGCGATCGCCGATGAGGCCGCCAAGAAAAAAATGACGCAACCCACAAAATGGGTTTTTCCTGAAGATGGAATCCAGAAGTAAGACAGGATTCGTCTAGGCTGTAGCTGATTTGGCCCTATCTATCGCCTGTAGCTCAGCGCGATCGCCCTGCTGGGTAGACAGCGTTGCGCTCATTTCATCGAGCCCCTTTTGAATCCGTCGGGTCACCGTCATGGGGCTGACCCCAAGGGTCGCGGCCACATCCTTCCGAGACATACCCTTCAAGAACACGGCCTCAATGATCTTGCGGGTTCTGTCCTCAAGTTTACCCAGTGCGCGGTGGAGAATTTGTCTATCCTCTTCGCGTCGCTGTAAGGCTTGATAGTCTAGATCTGGAAGGGTGTCACCAAGGGTGATTGTGGAATCGGTCTGATGGGACAGCGTGGCATCAAGACTCAAAGGAGAGCGATTTTTTATCGCTAGACGGGCCTCCCGCCATTCTCCAACTGAGACGCCCAGCGCCTGAACCACTTCGTGCTCCATGGGCTGACGGCCCAGCAGCCGTGCGAGACGAGCCTGCTCCCGCTGGCCCTCTTTCTGCAGATCTTGCCATCGGCGGGGTACTCTAACAGAGCTGCCTCGGTCTCGGAGGAAATGCAGCATCTCGCCGCGAATGTAGGGCACTGCAAATGAGCTAAACGCGCAGCCCTGAGTTGGGTCAAAGCGTTCAATGGCGCGAATCAGCCCAATATGTCCAATCTGCTCTAGATCTTCGTAGGGCTCGGCGCATTGATGACTAATGCGATGGGCAATCTTGCGAACGAGGCCTACATTGAGCCGAACGAGTTGATTCCGCAGCGCCGTGGATGGGTTCTGATAGTACGCTAGCAACAGCTCCATGCTTTTGGTTCGAACGGATGAGATAGTCGCCATAGTTGAAGAAGGTTTAACGGTAAAGTTGAGCCCATTCTCTTCAGTTTTCGGCATCTCAAGCCATCGTCATTTCACGGGACCGCTTCAGGAAAGTTTGTCTCGGTTCAGCGTAAACACCGATTCGGTTCCATCGCGCTAGCGGTAATGGCGGCTACATGTCATAAAAGAGACAGGCAGGGGTGGAAAGCGCTAAGCTCAAAAGACCACCGAGATCAAGATCCGATGACAATTGGGGCAACTATGCTAGATACCGCAGACCTAAAACGCGACGTAGAAACGCTGATCGAGCGCCTGGGCAAAGCCCAGGACTATCTTTGACGTTCCGGCCCTAACCGCAAAAATTCAAGATTTGGAAGCGCTGGCGGCTCAGCCCGACTTTTGGGATAACCAGGCGATCGCTCAAGAAACTCTCCAAACCCTGACCGATCTGAAGTCAAATCTGCAGCAACTAGACGATTGGCAATCAGAGATTGAGAATGCCCAGGCTGCGCTGGAGCTGCTGGAGCTGGAAACCGATGAGGCGCTACTTAACGAAGTTGCTCAGACCATTCAAACGCTGGATCGGGAGCTTGAGCAGTGGGAACTGCAGCAGCTGCTCTCAGCGCCCTATGATAAGTCCGGCGCGGTACTGAGCATTAATGCCGGTGCTGGTGGTACAGACGCCCAGGATTGGGCAGAGATGCTGCTGCGCATGTATACCCGCTGGGCCGAGCAGCATAGCTTCCGCGTCAGCCTCGCCGAGCTGTCTGAAGGGGAAGAGGCAGGTCTCAAATCAGCAACGCTGCAGGTGGAAGGGCGCTACGCCTATGGCTACCTGAAGGGCGAAAAGGGGACCCACCGCTTGGTGCGCATCTCCCCCTTCAACGCCAATGGTAAGCGACAGACCAGCTTTGCCGGGGTAGAGGTAATGCCCGTTCTCGATACCGGTATCGAGCTCGACATTCCAGACAAAGACCTGGAGATCACCACCTCCCGCTCCGGCGGTAAGGGAGGCCAGAACGTCAACAAAGTAGAAACCGCCGTGCGCATTACTCACCTGCCGACGGGCCTTGCCGTCCGCTGCACCCAGGAGCGATCGCAGCTGCAAAACAAGGAAAAAGCCATGGCGCTCCTCACGGCAAAGCTGCTGGTGATTGCTGAAGAGCAGCAAGCGCGACAGATCGCGGATATCCGGGGTGATATGGTAGAAGCGGCCTGGGGCAACCAAATTCGCAACTATGTCTTTCATCCCTATCAGATGGTCAAAGATCTGCGCACCCAAACCGAAACAACCGCCGTTGATGACGTGATGAACGGTGAGCTTGACCCGTTCATTGAGTCTTACCTACGGCAAGATACGCTGATCTCAGAGAGCCCGTCGGTGTAACTGCGCGGACTGGGGGTTTAGTCGGCCAAATCATTGAGCTATTGTTAAGGTATTGTTACAGCTACCGGTGACGACTATGTCGACCCCAGATCCGCTATCACCCGTATCAGAGCCGTCAACGTCCTCTGAGCAAACCGCTGCCCCCTTGCCGCAAGAGACTCAGGTGGTAGCTTCGACAGACTCTACACCTGAGCCTAGCCCCATACCTGAGCCTGGCCATCCCCCTGGGTCTATGTCTGGACCTGCCGAAAATCCAGCGATGCCCTCTGACGCTAGCCCTGATGCGCCCTCAGAACCGCCACCTAGCTATGTCAAGCTTGCGATGCGCAACATGGTGCGAAAAGGCGGAAAGTCACTGTTTCACTTCTCACTAACGGTGACAGCCCTAATGGGCCTTTTGGTGGGTCTCGCCTACTTAACCCGCTAGTCTGGCTGCGTACCATGGAAGCCAGTAACAAGACAACGAGCAAGCCAACCCCCTGCGTCGACGTTGGGCTGCAAATCGGCCCCATTGATAGGCCAACTGCAGCTAGCTCAACACCTGAAGATGCGGTGGCCGCCGCTCAAATTTCACAGCGTTCAGAGAAGGTCGACCTCTTTGATTTGCGCACCTGGAGCCACTGGATGGGCATTTGGCTGGCCTCCTTAGAAGCCGACTTATCGTCAATAGGGGACTACGAACTCGGTATCTTGCTGACTAGCGATAGCGGAATCCAGCAGTTCAACCGGGACTATCGTCATTATGATAAGGCTACTGATGTTCTGGCATTTGTGACCGGTGACGATGAATTAGCGCCTGATTGGGCGACCGATTGTCCGGTTTACCTAGGAGACATTGTGATCTCTGTAGAAACAGCGCAGCGTCAAGCTCGCGATCGCGGCCATTCCCTCGTCTACGAAGTGGCGTGGCTCGCAGCCCATGGGCTCCTGCATCTGCTGGGTTGGGATCATCCTGACGACGATCAGTTAGAGCAGATGCTGCATCAGCAGGATCTGCTGCTCTCCCTTGTTGGATTCAGCGATCGCCCAACCGATGACGCTGTCTAATCGCCTATTGAGATTTAACGGCATCTCAACGAGCGGCGCTCACTGGAAAAATGACAGCACTATGTCAGTGATTGGGGAATACAGGGTTAGCATACAGATATATTTACTATGTCTGACTCGGTCCTCCGTTATGTCAGCTTATTTTTAGTCACATAGCCATGTCTCAGCAACTTTCGACCGATCAGCCCGACATCGATAACCAGCCGCTCGATCACGAGGTCAATGGGCGCTCTGGGGTTCAAGACGTCGATGAGCGCGGCATGTCTTGGAAAGTGGCGACCAACCTATTCGTAAGCTTTCGGTATGCTTGGGCTGGCATCGCCTATGCCTTTCGAACGCAGCGGAATTTTCGCGTCCACACCCTGTTGGGTATCACAGCGATCGCTCTAGGCTTTTGGGTGGACCTGTCGCGCAGTGAAATTGCTGTCATCGCCCTAACCATTGGAGCTGTCATGGCAATGGAGCTGCTCAATACGGCAATTGAGTCCGTTGTGGACTTGGCGGTGGAGCAGACATACCACGAGCTTGCGAAGATTGCAAAAGACTGCGCTGCAGCAGCGGTGCTAGTGTCCGCACTGGCCTCCTTGCTGGTGGCTGGGTCGCTGCTGGCGCCGCCGCTGCTGACAAAGCTGCTGGCGCTGCTGTCAGCCTATCAAGTAACGTAAACTTGCCGCGCTAGACTATACAAATTACAGGCGCTGCAGAGTGGTCCGCCATGATTCTAGTTATCGATAATTATGACAGCTTTACCTATAACCTCGTTCAATATTTGGGCGAGCTGGGGGAAGACTTTCCAATCGCCTCAGATGTACGGGTGTACCGTAATGACCAAATTACCTTAGACCAGGTAAAGCAGCTGCAGCCCGATGGCATTGTGATCTCACCTGGCCCAGGGCGACCTGACGACGCTGGCATATCCCAATCTTTGGTTGACGCTATGGGGCACTCAACCCCGGTGTTGGGAGTCTGTTTAGGCCACCAAAGTATTGGCCAGGTTTATGGTGGGCGCATCAGCCGCGCTTCCGAGCTGATGCACGGCAAGACCTCGCCGATTTATCACAGTGGTCAGGGGGTGTTTGCAGGCTTGGACAATCCGTTTGAGGCCACAAGGTACCATCGCTTGGTGATTGCTGCGGATAGCTGCCCTGAGGTGCTTGAGGTGACGGCTTGGACCGATGACGGTACTCTTATGGGCGTGCAGCACAGGGACTATCCCCATGTTCAAGGGGTGCAATTTCATCCAGAGAGCATCTTGACGA
>JBARYO010000910.1:0-3374 GCA_049647905.1 Elainellaceae cyanobacterium
CTATGGCTTCTTTGTAGCTCCCCCGCCTTCCCCCTCTAAACGCCTCTAGCGCTCACCACCCAGCTCACAAGGGTTACTTCCGATGACGCATTCGACCTTCAAATCTGTTGCCTGGCTATCCCGTAGCAGCATGGTTTTAGCCATTGTCATTTTGACGATGGGCGGCATGACGCCAGCGCCAGCTAGGGCGGTGCCCATGCCGACATCTACTTTGCTGGCCCAGACCCCCAGTCGAACAACATCGGCCCAAGAGCTGCTGGAGCTGCGCCTAGAGCAGGTTGAGCGCACCACAACCCTTTTCAACGTCATGTTGGGGGTCTTGGCCCTGGTGCTGGTGGCGGCGATCGCGGCCCTGTGGCTACTGCGGCGATCGGTGCTGCGGGAGGTCACCGACATCGTCCAAACTCACCTGAAAGAACTTGGGGATCTGCGGGGTGAGATTGACAGCGCCAAGCGCGACGTCGGCAGCATTGTGCAAGAGTTCGAAGCCTTTGCCGATGATTTAGGCAAGGAAACCGAAGCCTTTGAGCTATCCGTCGACGAGCGGCAGCAGCGCCTAGAGCAGCTCTCGGATGAACTCAAGCAGATTCAACAGCGGGCCGCTGATACATTAAATGCCACCCTGGAGTCAGCGCAGCAGCGGCTCCAAGCGGCTGAAGCCTCATTTGTTGAAGCCCTGCCGCAGCATCAGCAGCGCGTCGATGATCGGATTGGGGCGGTGCTGCAGGCCGTTGACGCCTCTGGCGGCAAGTTTGACCAAGAGCTGGCGCAGCGGCGGCACCATGTTGGTGACCAGCAGGCGCAGCTGCTTGACGGGCTAGACCAGTCCCGCGCGGATGCCCTAGACAAGCTGCAGCAGCTTACCACAGCGGCCTCACAAGACAAAGACAATATTATTGAAGACCTCAGGCAGCGGCAGCGCCAGCTCCTTCCTCAGCTCGATGCCATCAAATCTGAGGCCCAGCAGCGGATTCAGGACCAAGCGCGAAGCGGTATCGAACAGCTGCAGGCTCGGCAAGATAGTGTTCAGCAGGATCTAGAACGGGTGCGATCCCAGGTTCAAGAGCAGCAGACTCAGCTGGTCAACGAATTTCGCCACATTGAGCAGGCTTACCGGGAGCAGTTGGCCCAGCTGGCGGCAGATGCCCAGGGCGATCGCACCCAGGCGACGGAGCGGCTACAGCAGCTGCAGGCGGAGCTTGAAAGCGATATTGCCCAACTGCGGTCGACGTCAAACCGGGAGCGCGATGATCTGCGGCGAACGGTGCATCGGCTCTCCGACGAACTGACAAGTAAGCTTGACCAACTGCAGGGCGACGTGGCGGCACAGCAGGACACAATTCAGCAGACCCTATCCCAGCTAGAGCAGGGCGTGACCAGCCAGCTACAGACCCTCCAGAGCGAGGCCGAGAGCCAGCAAAACGCCATTGCAACCAACTTGGCTCAGCTTTCTGAGGTCTTTGAAGCCCAAAAAGCAGCCCTAGAGACGGAGACCGAGACCCACAAGGGTGGCATTCAGACCCATCTCAAGGCTCTAGAATCCCAGTTCTCCCAAGAGGTGGACGGGCTGCAGAAAGAGGTGAAACAGCGGAGCGACCAGGTCTTTTCGACCCTTGGCCAGGCGGATGGGGAGATTGCAGAGCAGCTCAGCGACATGAAGGACGCCGTCAAAGCGCAAAAGGACCGGCTGCGCCAGAGCGTCGAAGTGCTGGAGAAGCGGTTTGGCGCCAAGGTGAGCGAGCTTGAGACCGGCGCGGTGGATGGCCGGGATCAAACCCTCCAACACCTGCGGGATCTAGAGCGAGAGATATCCAAGGCGTTGAGCGACCTCAAGCAGGATGCCCAGCAGCGTAAACAAGAGATTCTCGATCGGTTGGCGGAACTCACTCCTGAAGCGGTGTCTCAGACCTTCATCGCCGAGGCCCAGCAGCGGCTAGACGGGATGACGCAGGAGCTAGACACCCTCAAATCCAACCATCCCGAACTGTTCATGGCCATTGACGATTACGTCGCGCAGGCCGTGACGCAGGCGGAGGCGGGGAACTATCGAGAGGCGATCGCCACCTATGACCAAGCCCTAGAGCTGCGCCCCAAGCAGGCCGATCTGTGGTGCAAGCGGGGGCTGGCCCTAGCGGAGCTGCAGCAGTTTGAAGAGGCGGTCGCCAACTTTGACCAGGCCATTGACCTTGCACCTCGCGATCCCATGCCTTGGTACTACCGTGGCCTTGCCCTCAAGGAAGTGAAGCAATACGATACCGCCCTGTCGGCATTTGACGAAGTGGTCGAGATGCAGCCCGACGACCCAAAAGCATGGCTAAATCGCGGCATTGTGCTCAACCGGCTTAAGGAGCGGGAGCAGGCTCTAGAGTCCTATGACCGAGCGGTGGCGCTAGCGCCGGATTACCACGAAGCCTGGGTTAATCGGGGAGTGGCCCTCGGTATTTTGCAGCGCCATGAGGATGCGTTTCAATCCTTCGACAAGGCCGTTCAAATCAAGGCCGAGGATGCAGTCGCCTGGCTGAATCGCGGTCTGGCCCTGGTGGAACTCGACCGCCGTGAGGACGCGATCGCCTCCTTTGACCGCGCCATCGACCTCAATCCCAACATGTATAAGGCCCACCTCAATCGGGGCAATAGTCAGATCCAGCTGCGGCAGTTTGGCGAGGCCGTCAGCAGCCTTGATCGGGTTCTAGCGCTGCAGCCTGATTATGCCCCGGCGCACTATAGCAAAGCCACCTGCTACGTCAGCCAGGGGGAAATTGATCTGGGTCTAGAAAGCCTGCAGCGGGCCATCGAGCTGGATAAGCGTTATCAAACAGAGGCCCGTACAGACACCATCTTTGCTCGGCTACGTCGCGATGAATGGTTCCAGCAGATCGTGGGCGAGCTTTAGACCTATCGGGCTTTGGCGATGAGCGCGCGGTGGCGCGGACTCGTAACCTTTGAGACAGGAGGCTCGAAACCGGCATCTGCGATCGCCTGCTCTAAATCGAGGCTAAAGTATTCGTCTAAGTAGGGCTCTGTGCTGCGCATTAAAGTACGCACGTAGGGCGGCATCTTGGCGTAGGCCAGCGACCCCGGATTCATGCACATGAGGGCCACATGGCCACCGGGCCGCAAGATGCGTCTGGCCTCCTGCAGGGTGGCGATCGCTGCCGACTGGGGTAGCTCATGGAACATCAAGCATGCCGAGACCAAATCGACGCTGGCGTCATCCAACCCCGTCGCTTCAGATGCCCCATGGCGCCAGCTGACGTTTGGATTTTGGGCAAACTGATGGCGGGCGACCACCAAGAAATAGGGTGAGAGATCGATGCCAATGGCGTGGGAGTCAGGGAACGCTTGCTGCAGGGTAACGGTGCTGGCCCCAGCGC
>JBARYO010000911.1:0-2120 GCA_049647905.1 Elainellaceae cyanobacterium
CGGTCTTCTAGGGCAATATTGAAGTCGCCGCAAACTAAAACGTTGGGGGTATCGGTCAGCAGGGTTTTGAGGTAGTTCTCTAGCATGGCCAGCCAGCGCAGCTTGTAGTCGTATTTGTCGCTGCCTACTGAGGAGCCGTTGGGGACATAGAGATTCACGATGCGAACGCCGTCGAGCATTCCGGTAATCACTCGCTTTTGCTCGTCTAAATCGCCGATGTCTTTATCTCCCAGGACTCCGGCAAAGCCGGTGCTGACGTCGGTGAGGGGGCTGCGGCTGATGAGGGCGACGCCGTTGTAGGATTTTTGGCCGCTGATATATGGGGTGTAGCCAATGTCTTCGAAGGGCGATCGCGGAAAGTCGTCATCGACAACTTTGGTTTCCTGCAGACACAGCACGTCTACAGGATGGTTTTGCAGCCAATCTGTGACCTGCTCTAGGCGTGAGCGGACTGAGTTGACGTTCCAGGTGGCAATTTGCATGGAAAATTTGGGCGAAGTCCTACAGGTTGTGGAGTGTACCACAGGGATTGGGTTGCCTTACGATATCCATTACCCTTGTGTCTCCGCTGCGGGTAGCTCTGGCGTGACCATTGCCACGGGCGATCGCCCTACCAGGGCAACACCTCCCCCTTCGCATGCCAAAACGTCCCCGTATTCGACAGCGCCAATTCATCCACCCGCAGCAGCAGCCCCGTGACCGACTCTTCCGTCGTAATGCCGCTAAAGCCCGTCATCCGCGTTTGCACCAGGCCAGGGTGCAAAATCGCCACCGCAATGCCCTGGGGCTTGAGGTCCAGCGACAGCGACTTACCCATCATCGACATCGCCACCTTCGACATCCGGTAGCCGTAGGAGTTTCCCGACGTATTGTCCCCAATCGACCCCATACGGCTGGTCATCAGCACCACCTTGGAGCCAGACTTCAGCAGGGGCCGCAGGCGGCTTGTCACCCGCAGTGGCCCCAGGGCGTTGACCTCAAACTGGCGACGGATGCTGTCAAAATCGAGGGCTTCCAGCGTCACCCGCTCAATGATGCCCGCGTTGTTGATCAACACATCAATGGCAGTACCCTGCAGCCGTTTGGCCAGCTCATCCACATCGGCGTCAGAGGTGATATCAATCCCCGCCTCGATTTGCACCCCCAGCGCCTGCAGCTCATCCGAAGGCGCTCGGCAGATGGCAATGACGCGATCGCCCCGCGAGCTGAGCTGACGGCAATATTCCAGCCCAATGCCGCGATTCGCGCCAGTGATTACGTAGGTGGCCATAGGTCTCAAAGTTTGTTTACTGGGGTTCTCACTTCAGAGTAACGCTGAAGGCCAGGGCGCAATCAGTTCTGAGACTTAGATTGCTCCAGCAGGGTGAGCTTTGGCGGGACGGAGAGCGATACGGGTGGGTCTACCGCTGGTGGGTCTACAGCTGGCGGACCCACGGCGCTCAAAGACGGATCGAACAGCCTGGATAGACTGCGAGCGAGCAGCGGCACCGTCGCTACAGCAATCAGCAGGGCAATCCCGATGCCAATGATGCCATCAGCGCGGTACCAGCCTGTTTGCCAGATAACCAGCGCGGCCACCAACACCCCCAAAGCGCTGGCCACATCCGCCAGCATATGGAGAAACGCGCTCCGGACGTTGAGATCCTGATGGCTGTGCTGATGTAGTAGGGTGGCATTGACGCCGTTGATGCCAACGCCACCCAGCGCCGCCATCACCATGGGGCCAGTGAGAATTGCCTCCGGCGTCCCCGCCAAATGGACCACAGACTCCCAGGCCAGCAGCCCCGCGATGCCCAGCAGCAGGGCGCTGTTCACCGCAGCGGTCAAAGGCTCTATGCGGCGTGACTTAAACCAGGTTGTGGCCCAAGTAGCCCCCAGCGCAATCCCTAAGGCGATCGCGTCAGAGAGCATGTGCCCCGCCTCTATCCGCAGCGCCACGCTATGGCTGTAGAGCCCCACGCCAAATTCTGTCAGGGCAAAGGCAAGGAGTAGCAGCAGCGCGGCGACAAGGGCACGGCGCTTGGGGCGGCAGTCGCAGCTGTTGTGGTGATCTGGAGACATCGCTTGACTTGAAATGACGAAATCCTAAATTCCGTAACGAAGCCTATCATAGCGCTGAC
>JBARYO010000912.1:0-1942 GCA_049647905.1 Elainellaceae cyanobacterium
GGAAAAACTCAAGGCCGATGTCCCAACAACAGGCAATCCGCCCTATCCGTTCCGCTTTGGCTGGGCCTTGTTGCTGCTGGCCGGTAATTTCCTCGTGGCAGCATACTATTTCGGTATTTTGAAATAATTGCGTCAGAATATTTCTTGAATCGATGTCGTGACTATGTCATGGCACGGTAACGATACGGCGCGGGCAACATGCTCATTCAGCAGGCTGCCTGCGCTAGGTCATCACGCGGCGCTATCTCTCGGCCTGTCATCCGGCTCACTGTGGTCCGACTCACTATAGTCCGGCTCGCTATAATCCGGTTCATAGATGAATGGATTATTAAGGGGGTTGGACTCCAAAGACTGCGGATGTTTGAGCTGCGAGAAAATCCGGCATACCTCTGGCGATGGTGGTGATGATGCTGCTGTTCCGTTGGGATCGACAAGGCTATAGCGCACATCTTCTGCATGGACGGCGAGGGTGACATTGAGCATCTCGAAGAAGTTGATGATCCAGCGGCACTCTTCTTCCGGGTAGCTTTCGTAGTACTGCACCAAATCAGCAATTCGGGTCTCTAGATGCGTTCGCGAGTTGCGGCTGAGGAGCAAGAGTTTCAGCAAGGCCAAGACAATCGTGAGTGGGGTTTCCTGGGCAATAACCCATAGAAAAATATCCGACGGATTTTGATGGTCCTCCGTGGTCAAGCTAGTGATGATGCGGTTGCACGTTCGCAGCATCAGCGCGGCATCCACAGATCTATTGTCGTATGCAGGGTAAATGTCTGTCAGCTTATCTTGAAGGTGCTTTCGTAAGAGGGCTGAAGCCTCATGGGTAGAAGACTCTAGCAGGTAGGTGCAGAGAGCCTGCTTGAAGTGCTTGTAGGTCATCCCTGCCGTCTGTTTGCGGAAAACATTGGCCAAATGCTCATGGCCAAAAGAACCTTGATACGCCAAAATCTGCTTGATCAGCTGCACGCTATTCTCGCCGAGAATAGTGGGGTCTTTCAACCTATCGCCGCTCTGCACAATACTTGCCGATTCTGAATGCGCGGTGTACAGCGCTAAATCAACCTTGAACCGGTCCCGGAGCTGACAGGAGAGCGCCTTCGCAGCCTGTCGCTGTTCGGTGGAGTTACGCTTATCTGCATATTGAGCCGCGAGTAGATATGAGGTGTAGCGTTGACTCCAATGCAATCTCTCATAGTCGTCGTACCGCGCTACAAATAGCTTCAACTCTTTGAAACTGGCGCTGCTGACGAAGTTTCGCAGCCACTTTCGCAGCCGATTGTGGATATGGCGGGTCGAAGGTTGGCGAATAATGGGCTCAGAAAACAGGGTCACAAGCTGCTTAATGGACTGGTGGTCGCGGCTGATGTCCCAGTTGTTGATGAGGATGTAGCAGGATCGCTTTAGGGTGTTTTTGAACTGCTTTTCTTGGTTTGCGGCAGCGATCGCATGCAGCGCCTGTAACAGTTCTGAATCTGCCCCTGAAGTACTGTGATGAATAAACAGATGTTTAAACTCGTCTAGCACATCCTCGGCGGGCCAGGTTTTTACGATACTCAGAAGATACTGGAAAATAATGTCCTGTGCGTTCGCGACAGTATGTCCGTAGTCGCTGTATGCATTAGTCTCCATAGAACTACTGACAACATCATCTCGAAGTACCATCATGATGCGGATCCTTATTGAGGGGATGCACGTATGTCGGCGTGCATGATAGACACAGATTGAAGAGACGCACAATAAGCGTAGCTTGCAGTCCTGACGCTACATCGCCAGCGGCACAATTTAAATCACTGCTGCTGCACAAAATTCCTGATGCGACGGAGATTATGCCATAAAGCGACAGCGCAGATACTTTTTAGTGTAGGCAGTCGCTATGTCAAGCCGTCCAAAATCTAATAATACACCACAGTGAAATCACTGATCTTTACCTCTTGGTATCCAGGAA
>JBARYO010000913.1:0-2997 GCA_049647905.1 Elainellaceae cyanobacterium
GGTGCGGATTTTCTCAGAGCGGGCACCGGTACCCACCTGCGATCGCCGCCTTGAGGTAATCTCCGCCTGTTGTTCCTGAAGCTGTAGCTCATAGAGCTTGGCCCGCAGAATTTGCATCGCCCGCTCCCGGTTTTGCAGCTGCGATCGCTCTTCAGTACAAAAGATGCGAATGCCCGTAGGCTTGTGGAACAGATCAACGGCTGTTTCAACCTTGTTGACGTTCTGCCCACCCGCGCCACCAGACCGAGCCGTACTCATATCAATATCTTTAGAATCGATACGGACTTCAACGTCATCGACCTCGGGCATCACGGCTACCGTTGCTGTAGAGGTATGAACCCTGCCGCTTCCTTCCGTCAAAGGCACTCGCTGCACCCGATGCACGCCCGCCTCAAACTTCAGCTTGCTATAAACCTGGCCACCCCGAATCTCAAGAATAGCTTCTTTAAAGCCACCCATATCTGCCGTAGACTCACTCACCAGCTTCACTTGCCACCTTTGGCCTTCCGCATAGCGGGAATACATGCGCACCAAATCTCCCGCCCAAATCCCTGCTTCATCACCGCCGGTCCCCGCTCGAATTTCGAGCATGATGTTCTTGTCATCGTTGGGGTCACGGGGCAGCAGCAAGATTTTTAGACGGTGTTCGAGCTGATCGCTGCGGGCTGCTAGCTCTTTGACCTCCAAATCTGCCATCTGCTGCAGTTCAGGATCACTAGCAGATTCTTTAAGAATGTCTTGGGCTCCGGCAAGCTCCTCCTGCGTATCTTTCCATTCGTTGAATGTGGAGACCGTTTCCTCTAAGGAGGCCCGCGCCGTAGCGATCTGCTGAAATTCAGTGGGATCTGAGGCCACATCTGGATCAGCCATACGCCGCGTTAGCTCGTGAAACGTCTGCTCAACAGACTGGAGCTTATCTAGCATATAGGACTCGGCCATACAGTCCTCCTATTATCAACAGCTTGTACCGGGACGCTTGTGCCGGAGATCAACGTGAACAGGCGTCAGGTGACGCCCGCACAGCAATACTAGTCTTGATGCTGCGTTACCGCCTGAAATAGAGCAACGGGATTATTCAGACGTTTCGTCCGAGTCTGGCGCATCTTGGGACGAATCAACCATGCCATACTTACGCAAAAAGCGCTCGACCCGGCCTTCGGTATCAATAATCTTTTGCGTTCCAGTATAAAAAGGGTGATTGCCCGACCACACGTCAACATGCAGCTCTGGCTTCGTCGAGCCTACCGTTGTCACCAGCTCACCATTACAGTAGACTTTGGCCTCTGGGTACCATTCGGGGTGGATGTCAGATTTAGGCATGGGTTTCTAAAGAAGTTTTTCGAACTAAGGGCTATTACGATAGGTGCCGTGAGGCGCGAGCCACAGAGACTACTATCGTTTCGAGAACTGAGGAGCTTTACGGGCTTTGTGCAGACCATATTTCTTCCGCTCTTTAGCACGCGGGTCTCGGGTTAGGTATCCCTCCGCTTTAAGTGGCTTGCGATTATCTGGATCAAGCTCACATAGCGCCCGAGCGACACCTAATTTGATAGAGCCCGCTTGCCCTGTCAAGCCACCACCATGGGCATTGACCAGAATGTCATATTCCGATTCCAGTCCTAGCGTCTCTAAGGGCGCTTTTGCTGCAGCCAGGTAGCCATGATTGAACTGTAAATACTCTTCACCGGGGCGGTTATTGATAATCAGCTGACCACTACCGGGTACGAGCCGTACTCGCGCCACAGATGACTTCCGCCGACCGGTGCCCCAGTAGACCGCGCGTCCTGACTTATCCTCTGCCTGCATTAGTTTTCTCCTTTAGATGTTGTGTCAATGCTAAGAACTTCGGGTTTCTGGGCGCTGTGGGGGTGCTCAGGACCAGGGTAGACGTTCAATTTAGTAAACAGCCTACGGCCCAAGGCATTCTTGGGAAGCATGCCGCGCACGGCTTGCTCAATGATACGCTCAGGCATGCGCACCTGGAGCTTTTCAAATGTCTCTGTCTTCATACCGCCGGGGCGACCAGAGTGACGGCGATAGAGCTTTTGCTCTCGCTTACGGCCTGTCACCGCAACCTTCTCAGCGTTGATGACGATGACAAAATCGCCTGTATCCATGTGGGGTGAATAGATTGGCTTGGTCTTACCTCGAAGGATGGAGGCAATGACCGTCGCTAGCCGACCAAGACGCTGATCAGCGGCGTCAACGACATACCACTGTCGCTTAATGCTGTCCACCGGAGGGGTATAGGTTTTGTTGGGTGCTGTAGTTGTGTTCATAGGTCGAGCGTTGAGTTGTAGGTAAAAGGTGTGCGGGGGCAGACATGGCGTGCAGCTACGGATACAGTGCTGCCATCAAGACGGTGGAGTGGTTACAACGTAGCGTTCTCCCCAGGCAATGCCAAGGTAAAGAGAGGCTGCGTATCATACCAAACTTCTGAAGGAAATGGAAGATCGCGATACCCTACTCTCAGAAGACACAACCCCTGGGGCGGGGCCGCATACTTAACTTCGTCCCGCTGCTCCCGCTGCCAAATTTCCTGAAATGACGCTAGCGATCGCCTACCGCAGCCCACATCCACTAACATCCCCACCAGCAAGCGCACCATTCCATACAGAAATCCTCTGGCTTGAAGCTCAATGCGAACGAATGGCCCGTTGCGATCGCACAAGGCTTCGTGAACATCGACCCAGGAGTGGGGGCGATCGGAACCCGCCCGGTGAAACGCGGATAAATGGTGCCGTCCGATTAAGGGTTGGAGCGCGGCATCCACCTTGGTCTCATCAATCGGCTCATGATAGTAATGCCAACTAAACGGTCTCACAAACAGATTTGGGTATCTATCGGTGTAGATTGTATAGCGGTATCGCCGCCAGAGAGCCGAAAACCGGGCATGCCAGTTAGACGGCACGCCTGCTGAAGCCCGGATGACAATATCCCTAGGGAGTCGACCGTTTAAGATACTGGCCCAGCGATGGGCAGGAATATGATTAGGGG
>JBARYO010000914.1:0-6046 GCA_049647905.1 Elainellaceae cyanobacterium
GGTATGTACTGCATTCGCGGCCCGATTGATCTATCAACTCACAATCGTTGCCTGTTTCAGATCGATCGGTTTGAGTCACCGCCGATGATCATGATGCCGTACAATCCGCCCTACTACCCCAAATTTATGGCGGAACTGGGCTGGGAAAAAGCAATCGATGCCTACTCCTACAGTCTTGATCGCTCCCAAGCTTTGCCGCCACAGTATGAGCGAGGCTACAATATTGCCGTCAAGTCGGGGGTTACGTTTCGTCGGCTAGCTCTCAAAGGTGATGCTTTCTGGCAGGACGTAACCAATATGTATCGCCTGTTCACGACGCTATTTGCCAACAACTGGGGGGCAACCGCCCGTACTCTAGAGGAGTTCAAGGCAGAGGCAAAAGATCTTCAGTCCCTTGTAGACCCCGACGTATTTTGGATTGCGGAGTACGACGGCGAGATGATTGGCTTCTTTATGGCTCTGCCGGACTACAACATTGTTCTAAAGCACCTTAACGGGCGGCTCGATTTTTGGGGAAAGCTCAAATTCCTCTGGTACCGTCGATTTATCAATCAATTGCGTGTGTTGGTCATTTGTGTCCTCCCAGAGCACCGACGGCGTATGGTTCCATTGGGGTTAGTGTATCTGGCATTTAGTCAGACACACCGGTCTAGCCGGGACTATCAGTTCGCCGAGATGGGCTACGTTTATGAAAATAACAAGGCCTCTCGCAGCATCGTCGAGGCGACGGGAGCCCCCATCTACAAGACCTATCGCATCTACGAGCAGGCTATATGAAGGCGTTAGTTACCGGGGCAAATGGATTTACTGGGTCACATCTGACCGATGCTTTGTTAGAGCGCGGCCATACTGTGATTGGGTTTGTGCGACCGACAAGCGATCTATCCCGGCTAGAACGTAGCTTAGCAGGTGGTGACCTAGAGCTTGCCTACGGCGATATTACAGATGCTGCCGCCCTCACCCAGGCCATGGCCGGTGTGAATTGGGTGTTCCATACAGCAGCCTATGTTGAGCTTGGCGTCGTTGATGCCGTCCGTATGGCTGAGGTCAACGTGGCGGGAACCCGTACGGTGTTAGCGGCTGCTCAGGATGTGGGCGTATCCCGACTGCTCTATTGCAGCACCATTGGCGTTTATGGGGATACCCAGGGTAAGGTCATCGACGAAACGTTCGAGCGCCAGCAATCGGGGTTCTCGTCCGCGTACGATCGCACTAAATATGAGGCACAGGAGCTTGTTGACCAAGCGGCAGCTGAGGGACTGCATACGGTCAGCGTCATGCCCTCAGGAATTTTTGGCCCCGACGATCCGCACTTTGGCCCTGTTTTAGATGCCTTCCGGCGCGGGAAGCTGAAGGTTTGGGCTGGGGGCGATCGCATCACCGGCATTGTCCATGTTGACGATCTTGTGGCAGGCATGCTGCTCGCAATTGAGAAGGGTTCGCCGGGAGAGCATTTTATTCTATCGGCTGATGAGCTGACGACGCGGGAGATGTTTGAGGAACTAAGCCAATTGACTGGCGTTCCTGCCCCGGCTGAGGTACCGCCTATGGTCGTTAGATTAGCGGGTAACCTTCTAGATCCTGTGGGACGGTTGCTAAACTGGCAACCCCCCATCAGTAAAGAGCGGGTGCATTACATCTATGATCGCTGTGTGCGGGTGGATGGATCCAAGGCAAAGCGGCTACTGGGGTGGGCACCCCGCTCGGTGCAGGACACCCTGCAGGACTGCGTTTTGAAGCGAGACTGAGCGCAGAATGGGCTGGGATGGCCGCGATTCTTATTCGGTCTAGTGGGGCTGTCCTGACGGCAATTCCTTCCCATCGAAAAACCTGAAGCGTCGGGGGATTCGGTATCTACCATTCAAAAGCTCCTATTCCTTTGACCCTCGGTCAAATTGACAAACCACCCATGACGTAAGAGAATCTCGTATGCTTATGGACTGTACAGGTTATCTTCGGTCCTCGCATGCCGTAATGAGGTCGGTTGTCTCTCAGGATACGCCGTGTTTAGCGAGCCACTTTAGCAAACAACGTTGAAATTTTAGGAGACGTCATGAAGTTATCCATACGCCGAAGCGCTTTATTAGCCATTGGAAGCGTGATTGCGGTAGCCGCATCGGGCATCGTTGACCGAGCTTGGGCTCTGACTCAAGAGGAGATTGTCAATCAGCTGCAGTCTGTGCCGGTGTTTACCATCACCGACAGCACTGGTGCCCCGCTTGTGTCCGAGTCCCCAGAAGATGAAGATGCGGCTCCAATTGCTCGCGTGTTCATTGATGAGACCGATGCTGAGCGATTCCTGGGTTCGATTCAGGAAAGCAATCCGGAGCTTGGGGCAGATGTTCGCATCACGCCAGTGTCCTTGGGCCGAGTCTATATGGCAGCGGTCGAGAGCCAAGCTAGCGAGGAGCGGCTTGAGTTTGTATTTATTCCATCCCAGGATGAGGCCGCGTCGGCTGTTGAAATTCTCAAGGATGAGCTAGAGCAGCAGGGCGAAGATCCATCGGCAGTGCAAGATTTTTTGGGCGTGCCGCTGTTTACGGCCCGCAGCGCTAATGCCGATAACAATCAGGGCTATCTAACGATTCAGGCCGGAGACGAGCAGATCGTGCCGCTGTTTTTCTCCTACGATGAGCTGCAAACCCTGATCTCTACCATTGGTGAAGGTCAGCCTGACTTCGCTCAAGGGCTCAACCCATTTGTTATTCGCCTAGAAGAGCTGATTGAAACCTTTGAGAATACTGAAGATGAAGATCTGCTGCAGCTGCAGCTCATTCCGTCTACAGAGTCCATCGAAGCGGCTCAAGAGGCGCAGTCGCAAGGAGCCGAGCAAGGCGATTCTGAATAGCTAGCATTGACGCTGTGTTAAACGCCGTGGTCAGCAAGTACACCGCTTCAGGTAATGCGGTGTGGCAGTGGCGTCAGCGATCGCGGCGTCAGGCGATCGCGCACCAGGTCGACCCGGATGAGGTGGACTGGGTGCTGCTGACCGTCAGCGATCTAGATCGCTTGGCCCTTCGTCTAGAGACCGTTCAGCGCCGTCAGACTGTTGCCTTGACCTTACCGCTCAGTACTTTGGCTGAGCGGTGGCAACAGCGGATGACGCAGCGATCGCCTGTGCAGTACGTCACGGGCAAAGCACCCTGGCGAGACTTTGAGCTGTTGGTGTCGCCTGCAGTCCTGATTCCGCGCCCGGAAACCGAGCGGTTGATCGACCTTGTGCAGCAGGCTACCCAAGCTCAACCGTTGCTGCAGCGGGGCAACTGGGCTGACCTAGGGACCGGCAGCGGCGCGATCGCCCTGGGGTTAGCCACCGTGCTACCGGACGCGGCTATCTATGCGGTAGAGTACAGCCCAGACGCGTTGGCGATCGCTCAGCAGAATGCCAAGCAGCATCAGTTAGATGCCCGAATCCAGTTTTACCAGGGCAGCTGGTTCGGGCCGCTGCAGCCGCTGCGAGGCCAGCTTGGCGGCATGGTGTCTAACCCGCCCTACATCCCAACGGGTCTGCTACCGCAGCTTGACCCTGAAGTGCAGCATGACCCCCAATTGGCCCTTGATGGCGGAGATGACGGGCTAGAGGCCATGCGCCAGCTCGTGGCTAATGCCCCAGATTACTTGATTTCGGGCGGCATTTGGCTGGTGGAGACGATGATGGGGCAGACCGATGCGGTGGCCGACTTGCTCGATCGAGGGCCATACTCCAATATCCGGATATTTGAAGACTTGGCGGGTGTTACGCGATTTGTGCTGGCCTACCGCCTGTAATGGGCGCTGCTGATTTGAGGCATGCATTTTGTACGGCTATGGTACGGCTGTGTCCCTGCCGCCTGACTCAATCTTACGACAGGGTCAAAAACTGCTCTAGGGCATTGGCGGCGGCAGGGGGCCAGCGGCGAATTTGCCGTACCCAGGCTATGTCCTTATAGCGCGTATCGAGGCCCATGACGGCATACCAGTTACTCTCGGCTTCCCCTTGCCGCCCTGTCGCCCACAGCACAGCCGTTAGAGCAGCTCGCACATCGGCAAACCGCGGATATTTGCGGACTAAACCTCGCAGCTGGCGAATTGCATCATCCACTTGCCCTGTTTGGTACAGCGCGATCGCCCTATTGGCGCGAGCGAGGGCAAAGTTGGGCATTAGCTCGGCGGCGCGTTGATAATCGGCCACAGCCGCGCTCCAGTCACCATTTCCACCTTTCGCGTTCCCTCGATTGTTGTAGGTTGCTGCGCTATCAGGGTCAAGCTGCAGCGCCTGATTGTAGTCGGCGATCGCCTCTTGCCAGCGGCCCAGCCCTTCAAGAGCTACCCCTCGGTTGATGTAGGGGTCTGGGCTATCCGGGGCCAGTTCTACTGACTTATCGTAGTCGGCGATCGCCTCTTCCAGTCGATTTTGGCTGACGCGAATATTGCCGCGGTTGCTCCACAGCGGTGCGCTGGTGGGAAACGCCTCTAATAATTCCGTCCAGTAGCGCTCTGCGGCGTCAAACTGCCCTGATTGAGAGGCCGCAAATGCTTTTTTCTTGATTGCTTCAAACTGCTGCTGTGTCTGAATTCCCGGTGCACTCAATGCTGGCCGAGAACAGACTGGCAGAGCCCAGCTCAGCAGCAGCGTCAGTGATAAAATCCAAACCCATAGCGCTTTCATATCACCAGTGTAGGGTAGAGTGCTCAGGGCAGCAGGGGCAGCTGCGCATCGGGAGGGCGATACCCTAAATGCTGCCAGGCGGATGGGGCAGCGATACGGCCACGGGGGGTGCGCTGCAGGTAGCCAATTTGCATCAGGTAAGGCTCATAGACCTCTTCGATGGTTTGAGCATCTTCTCCCGTCGCCGCCGCCAGGGTATCAAGTCCGACAGGGCCACCGCCAAAGTTCTCAATCATCACGGTGAGCATCCGGCGGTCAGTCCAATCTAGACCTACAGGGTCAACGTTGAACAGCTCTAGCGCCTCTGCCGCGACGCCCCTGGTCACTGGGCCTGATTCTTTTACCTGGGCATAGTCCCGCACGCGCTTCAGCAGTCGGTTGGCAATTCTAGGGGTGCCCCGCGCGCGTCGAGCAATTTCCGCCGCCCCTTCTGCATCCACCGGCGTGTCTAAAATATTAGCGGTGCGCTGGACGATTTGTGTCAGTTCGTCTAAATCGTAGAACCGCAGCCGCTGCACTAAGCCAAAGCGATCGCGCAGGGGAGAGGTGAGTGCCCCTACCCGCGTTGTGGCTCCCACAAGGGTGAAGTGCTGTAGCGGGATGCTGCGGGTGCGGGCGCTCTGGCCCTTGCCAACAGTGATATCCAGCCGGAAATCCTCCATGGCTGGGTAAAGGATTTCCTCCGTCATCCGAGGTAGCCGGTGAATTTCATCGATAAACAGCACATCCCCTGGCTTCAGGTTTACCAGTAGCCCAGCAATATCGCGGGGACGCTCTAATGCAGGTGCCGTGGTGATTTTGCAGGCGACTCCCATCTCCTGAGCCAAAATTAGCGCCATGGTGGTCTTTCCCAATCCCGGCGGGCCGTACAGCAACAGATGGTCTAGGGGTTCGCCCCGGCCCTGGGCAGCTTGAATGGCAATATCGAGCACCTCCTTAAGCGCCGCTTGGCCAATGTAGTCCCCCAATCGCTGGGGCCGCAGTCCATCTTCTGGGGCTCCGCCTTCGTCTTGGCGTTTCTCGGGCTGCAGCAGCGTTGACGGGGTTGAGGCCACTGGTGTGGTGGCCGTAGGCTTGGACACTTTTGGCGACTGAGAACCTGCTCCATCAGGAGAGGGCTGCTTAGACGAAATAATAGCCATGACGTTGGGTAAGGCTCAGACGGTGCTTGACTTACAGTATAGTACGTTAGTCCTGACCTGACGTTGGTACGGATTGAGCCGCCTGGTGGGGTGATAGCATACTCCCACAGACGCGACAAAACTGGGCATCGCCATCGTGGTATTCTGTGCCGCAGCTGTTGCACGGTCGTTCTATCCGCTGCAGCCCTTTAAGTGCGCGGCTTACCAGGTCTCCCACCTGCCCTGGAATGAACACAATCCCAGTCCAAATCATTAG
>JBARYO010000915.1:0-3919 GCA_049647905.1 Elainellaceae cyanobacterium
GTACATACCCTGCTGTTTTAACCAGATTTTTGCGGCGTCAAAAAGTGCCTGGGCAACGGCAATGTTGTCGATACATTCAAAGTAGCCAAAAATGCCGACGGCTTGGCTTTCTTTTTCGATTAAGCGCTGGTTGACGGCGGCCACAATACGGCCCGCAGGGGTTCCGTTGTGGGTAGCAATAAAAGCTTGAAACACTCCATAGGATAGGAAGTCGTTATCTGCATCAAATAGATGGGCCTCGCTACTGCGCAGCGGTGGAACCCAATGGGGATTATCGGCGTAGACGCGATATGGAACATCAAGAAATATCGCCTGCTCTTGGGTCGACGATACAGCCTGAATTGCAATATTTTCTGGGGAGCCAACCGCGCTTACCATGACTACTGCCGCCATAAACTGCTCTCAGCTTACATGGGGCAGGTTTTGTCGTCTAGCAGTGAGCGGGGAGAATAGTTACGGCCATAGGCAGCAGCTACAGCGCAGCCATATATTCCCGCAAATCCTGGCGCTTACCGCGTAGCCGCCGCAGCGCGTCCTGCTGAATCTGCCGGACTCGCTCTCGGCTGACGTCAAGCTCATCCCCAATTTTAGCGAGGGTCAGCGCTTTACCACCACGTAGCCCAAACCGCAAAGCAAGCACATCTTGCTGCTGCTGCGTCAAGTCTTCCATGAGGTTGGCTAAATCCTGCCGGAGGTGACGGCTCACGACCACATCTTCCGGGGAGTCTCCATCATCGGGCAGCAAATCCCCCAAATAATTGCCATCATTGTCGCCAATGGTGAGATCTAAAGATAGGGGCTGACGGGCGCGATCGAGATAGTATCGGACCTTATCGACGGCGATGTTGGTTTCCTCAGCAATCTCAGCCGCATTTGCCGATCGCCCTAACCGCTGAGAGAGCTGGCGCTGGGCTTTCTTAATTTTGTTTAGCTGCTCAACAACATGGATAGGCAAGCGAATGGTACGGCTTTGTTCCGCGATCGCCCGCGTGATCGCCTGCCGAATCCACCAATAGGCATAGGTCGAGAACCGATAGCCCTTCGATGGATCAAATTTTTCAACGCCACGGTACAGACCTAACGTCCCCTCCTGGATGAGATCTAGAAACTCTAGGTTGGACTTGATGTATTTTTTGGCGATGGAGACGACAAGTCTGAGATTGGCTCGCACCATTTTCGTTTTGGCTCGCTCTCCCTCGCGCAATACTTGCCGCAGCTGATTGGCTGGCATATCAGCCGCTGCCGCCCAATCTTGAAGTACCACGTCACCATCGTCAGCCGACTCTGACAAGCGATCGCGTACTGCCTCTAACGCCATCATGTGCTGCACTTGCTTACCCAGAACGATTTCCTGTTCATGGGTGAGCAGTGGAACACGCCCAATTTCTTCTAAGTAAGCGCGGACAGGATCGATGCGGTGAGTAGCGGTCATAGTGAAGATGGGGTACCTTATCGTCAAATTGGGCTAGCTTACAGCGCTCTCCTTTAAGAGACTCGCTTCGTCCTTAAGTCTTGCAATCTCGCTGAATCTTGTAGCAAGCGTCCATAATTCTGGCGGCGAAGGCTCTGAGCAACAGGAGTAACGCTGGTGGCTGGCAGCCAGGATGCTGGCAAATGAGTTGGCTATGGGCAATCGGGTTATGCAGACATTCAGCCTGAAACAGACCTACCTTTGCGAAGTTGCGAAACCGAGTATGTTCAAAAGCGCTGTTGCATTGCGCCACAATAGCACATATCGCTAGTTTCGTTTGGTCGTATAGCTGTCAAAATTGCTTCGGATGGTGCTGGAGTGCGGCCATGGTCGCTGCGTGAACGGCCCTACAAACTTTTATAGCCTCACACATTAAGTATGACGGTCCTGTAGAAAATCGGCATCCGCCAAATGAAGCAGATATGTGGTTTCCCACCCCAACAGATTTGGACGATGATGTCACGGCGAGAAACAACACAGCATTTCGTATAACCTTGGTGGATCTATCTTCAGGCTATAAGATTATTCCGAAGGAAAGATGGCGAAAAAATCAGTCGGGCGCATCGACAAAAGCAGCCAAAGTTATCAACACAGCAGCAATTTGTGCTGTAAAAGACCTAACTTTCGATGCTGCAAAAACTCATAGGTTCTCAACTACACTCGTTGTATTGTCATCTTTTACCGCAAGGGGTTTAATCGTGTCTTCGACTTTTCATCAACTCAGGCGAACCATAGCAACAGCGCTTTGTCTCGCTGGACTAATTCTAGGTTTAGTGATTCCAGGTGGTGAAGCCCAGGCTGCCACAACCCAAGCCATTCCAGATACATATGCCTCAGATCTATACAGTGGCCGCATCCAGTCGATGGATCAGTTTGACTCCGCGAAGCTTGATGCCATTGAAGCCTGTCTTCCTGAAGATATTAGCGCTTCCAATACCGACATCGGCGATCGCATCACTCAGGCCTTTGGCGAGATGGGGAACGATTTTCTTGAGCGAGCGTTCAACTTAAAGGACGATCCCACATTGAGTAATTCAGAGCTAGCTTTTCGCGACTGTCTGCAAAGCAAAGGGGTTGAGTTTATCTCTCCTGTGGAATAAGGTTGCTAGATCTATTTCTTAGGAAATGGTCAACCGCCATCCAAGCTGTCTAGCAGTCCTGTTAAATCAATGGGTGTGGTACAGACTTTGGCCACGCCCAAATTTTCGTACTGATGCCGCGACTCGATCTCCACTGCTTTGCGACCATCATCTATCGCAATCAGTCGCAGATGCTCACAGGCCGAATTTTGCCGCAGCTGATACATCAGCTCTCGGCTGTCTATACCAGTCAAGCAGCTTCCAACAATGACGCAGTGAGGCCGTAGCTTCGTAATTCGCTCCACCACATGCTGTCCTTCTACCATCCAAATCAGCTGATAACCCGCCGCAATAATGCCATCGGCAGCAGCAGCAGCAGCTTCGCTTTGATCGTCAATTAGCACTACCCGCTCACCTGAGCAACCCACCGATCTTGGCCAGAGCGCACCAGATACCGGCGTAATTCCATCCAATGTGTGGGGTAGGCGCACTGTAAACAATGTACCGATATCCGGCGTGGAGTCAACTTCAATTTGGCCGTGGTGCAGCTCAGTGAGTTGTTTCACCAAAGCAAGACCCGTGCCGATACCAGCATACTGTCGATGGTACGACTCATCGATCTGCTTGAACTTTTGAAAAATTGTCGCTTGGTGATGCTCGGCAATACCAATACCCGTATCTTGAACCTCAATTGTCGCCTCAGTATCGCTCAGCGCTAGCCGCACCGTCACGCGTCCGTCAGCTGGCGTAAACTTAATAGCATTATTTAGTAGACCAGTCACAATTTGCTGGAGTCGCAGCGGGTCTGCCACAATTTTGTCTTGAGCTGGGTCGATTTGCGTCTCTAGGGTAACCATGATTCCCCGCTGAGCAGCATCGGCCTGGCAGGCACGAATGCATCGTTGAACGAGCCGCAAGAGTGACACGGGTTGAACATTCAGCGCAATTTGACCCAGCTCGCTTTGAGAAAGATCAAGAATATTGTTGATCAGGTCAAGCAGGTGTTTGCCCTGATTGTAGATACTCTCTAAGTAGTGGCGCTGCTGGCTATGGAGTGCCGCTGTCGCGCCGTCATCTATCCAGCGCAGTAATGTCGTAGACATTCCCAAGATATACGTCAGGGGAGTTCGCAACTCGTGATTAACGGTTGCCAAAAATACGTTTTTTGCATTTTCTACCCTGGCCTGATCCTGTCTAGCCGCCTCTGCGTTCGGATCAAGATATCCTGCTGACAACGGCAGGCGGGACGAGGGCATCTGCTGGCGATCGCCTTCCAAATCTGAGTGGCCATCGTGACCCATAGAATGCATTGGAAAATCCAACGACGGCGGCGGCTCCACCGCAGTCCAAGACGGTCGAGGCTGGAAAT
>JBARYO010000916.1:0-3820 GCA_049647905.1 Elainellaceae cyanobacterium
CATCAAGATCCAGTGCTCTCCACCGTGAAGCTGATTGCTGAACCCTGGGATTTGGGCGATGGGGGCTACCAAGTGGGGCGCTTCCCGCTGCTGTGGTCAGAGTGGAACGGCAAGTATCGCGATACGATACGAGACTTTTGGCGTGGTGAAGGGGCTACTCTAGCGGAGTTTGCCTACCGCTTTACCGGCAGCTCCGACCTCTACGCCGGCAACGGACGCCGCCCCCACGCCAGCATTAACTTTATTACGGCTCATGACGGCTTCCCCCTGCGGGATTTAGTGAGCTACAACGAGAAGCACAACGAGGCCAACCATGAAGACAACCGCGATGGGGAGAGCCACAACCGCTCCTGGAACTGCGGCGCTGAGGGAGATACAGACGACCCAGAGATTTTAGCCCTGCGACTGCAGCAGCAGCGGAATTTCCTGGTCACCCTGATGCTCTCCCAGGGGGTGCCCATGCTTTTAGGGGGAGACGAATTGGGCCGCAGCCAGGGGGGCAACAACAACGGCTATTGCCAAGACAGCCCCCTCTCTTGGTTTGATTGGGATTTGGCCGAGGGCAACCAAGATTTACTCATCTTTACCCAAGATCTAATCACCCTGCGGCAGCAGCATCCTGTTTTCCGCCGCCGTCATTGGTTCCAGGGTCGGGCCATTCGCGGATCTGGGGTGGAGGATATCGGCTGGTTCAACCCGGATGGGAGCGACATGGACGAAGACCAGTGGCGCGACTACTCCCTCAATTCCATCATGATCTTCCTCAACGGCCATGGGCTGCCGTCCCGCACTAGGGAAGGACAGTCGATAGAAGATGATAGCTTCCTGCTGTTGTTCAACGATTTCTACGAGCCCGTAGAATTTGAGTTTCCCGAGCGGATTCGCAAGATGTGCTGGCAGACCATCATCGACACCACAGAGCCCAAGTTTTTGGTGGCAGGCAGCTGCTATGAGGGCGATCGCCCCATCAAAATTATGGCGCGATCGCTTTTGGTGTTGATCTGCGTCAAAGCGCCCCCCAGTCATGACATATAACCCTACGTTTTGTAATAAGGCTACACATTAGCCCAAGTCCTGTTATGGTCGGCGATCGCTCTCCTAGCACAGGGAAAACTGATCGGCGATCGCGCCTCCCCCCGTGAAACGGATCCGGACATTGGTGTACATTTAGAGCTTCACCGAAATTTATACTCCCGTAGGGACGTGGCCTTGTCCTGCCCCTTTGCTCGGTGATTCTGATAGAGATTAAACGCGAATTTAGGATAGACCATGGCTCAGCAGAGCGGAACC
Source organism: Elainellaceae cyanobacterium (assembly GCA_049647905.1). Classification (GTDB taxonomy): domain Bacteria; phylum Cyanobacteriota; class Cyanobacteriia; order CAKZMO01; family CAKZMO01; genus JBCCAG01. Next base: position 1,291 of record JBARYO010000916.1, read on the forward strand.
GTTGTTATCACTGGCGCATCCTCTGGCGTCGGGCTTTATGCTGCCGATGCTCTCGCTAAGCGAGGGTGGCACGTTGTGATGGCCTGCCGCAACCTAGACAAAACAAAGCGCGCCGCCAAAGAACTCGGCATGGCTGAGGATCGCTATACCGTAATGCCCCTCGACCTCGCCTCTTTAGATAGCGTGCGTGAATTCGTTGGCACCTTTCGCAGCAGCGGCCATTCCCTCGATGCGCTAGTGTGCAACGCCGCTGTATACCTGCCTCTGCTCAAAGAACCCGAGCGCAGCAAAGACGGCTACGAAGTCACCGTAGCCACCAACCACCTAGGACACTTTCTGCTCTGCAACCTACTGCTAGACGACCTCAAAGCCTCTAGCTTCCCCGACCGTCGCCTGGTAATCTTGGGCACTGTCACCGCGAACCCCAAAGAACTGGGGGGCAAAATTCCCATTCCGGCCCCGCCAGATTTAGGCGATCTCCAAGGCTTTGCCGACGGATTTAAGGCTCCTATCGCCATGATCAACGGCAAGAAATTTAAGTCGGGCAAAGCCTACAAAGACAGCAAGCTCTGCAATATGCTCACGATGCGAGAGCTATACCGCCGCTACCCTGATATGGGCGTCACCATCAATGCCCTGTATCCCGGCTGCGTGGCTGAGACTGATCTATTCCGCAACCATTTTTCCCTATTCCGCACGATTTTCCCGTGGTTCCAAAAGAACATCACTGGCGGCTACGTGACGCAAGAGCTAGCCGGTGAGCGCGTGGCCGCTGTGGTCGCGGACCCGGAATATCGCAAGTCTGGCGTCTATTGGAGCTGGGGAAATCGTCAGAAGGAAGGCCGTCAGTCCTTCGTGCAGGCGATCTCCTCTGAGGCTAGCGACGACGATAAAGCAAAGCGCCTATGGGATCTGAGCGAAGCCCTTGTAGGATTGGCGTAATCCGGGCCGACCCAATAAAAAACCCAGCCACTGGCTGGGTTTTGTAAGAGATACGCTGTCAAGATACCAAGGAGAACTGGCAACGATTAGTTCGCTACGTCGTAGCTGTTAGATAATGTGCCCCAAAATAAGGCGGGGCGGCTCAATATAATGTGTTCGGTATAGGCGGGTAACGTGGTTTTTCGTTTGGCCCACTTATAAGGTAGCGTTCCCATATTGAAGGGAGAATAAACTAGGCATAAAGCTTAGACGAAGATATTCTGCGCAGGACAAACCTGCGCGTTAGACCAAAGCGGCGAGAAAATACGCCATATGGAACGCGTCACAAAAAAATGGGTACAAGAATGTCGGGTACAGAACTGTTGCCCGGTACTGCAATCAGATCTGCATGTATAAAATAGTATACCCAGTACGTAAAAAGCCGCACATCCACCTTAAGTATGTCTCAAGAAAAGATACAAGGACTGGCATTGGCTATGGTTGAGACTGGCCCAAAACCGCTCCAGCCTGGCGATCGCCTCTGGGTGGTGGCTCCTAGCGGCGTTTTGCAAGAGCGGCAGGCGTTTGAGCAAGGGATTGCCCTCTGGCGCGCCCAGGGATATCACATCAAGCTGGCGTCAGGCTACGACCAAGGCTGGGGCTACCTAGCTGGTAGCGATCGCCACCGCCAGCATCAGCTGGAAGAGGCGCTAGCCGATCCGGGCTGTCGTGGCATTCTCTGCGCTCGGGGGGGCTATGGGGGAGCGCGGCTGCTGGAGGGCTGGCGGTGGCCTGCGCTGGCGACCCAGCATCACCCCTGGCTAATTGGGTTTTCTGATAGTACCAGCCTGCTGTGGAGCGGTATGGCCCAGGGCCTTGCGGGGATCCATGGGCCGCTGCTAACGACGCTGGCCCAAGAGCCAGACTGGTCGCTTCAGCGGCTGTTTGATGGGGTGGCCGGGAAGCCCTTCGCGCCGCTGTCGGGCCAAGGATGGGGGAAGGGCAGCGCCTCCGGTCCCCTACTGCCGGCGAACCTAACGGTGGCCACCCACATGCTCGGCACGGCTCACCAACCTAATCTCTCGGGCGCAATCCTAGCCTTCGAAGATGTGTCTGAAGCACCCTACCGGCTGGATCGTATGCTCACCCAATGGCGCATGACTGGCTCATTGGAGCAGGTGGCAGGCATTGCTCTAGGCCGCTTCAGCCGCTGCGATCCGCCACCAAACCGCCCCAGTTTTACGGTAGAAGAGGTGCTGCGCGATCGCCTGGGGAATTTGGAGATCCCTGTGGTATCGGGGCTGCCCTTTGGCCATGATGGCGTCAATGCGGCGCTGCCAGTGGGACGGCAGGCGCGGCTCGATGGCGATCGGGGCGTTTTAGACGTAATTCCCTAAGCGCTGCATGCTACTGCCTCGCCTCCGGCAGCAGCAGCATCGCATCCCCAAAAGAATAAAACCGATACTCTTGGGCGATCGCCTCCTGGTAGAGGTCTAGCAGTCGCTGCCGTCCGATGAGGGCGCTGATCATCATCAGCAGGCTGGATTTGGGCAGATGGAAGTTGGTGATCAGCCCGTCGATGACGCGCCAGCGATAGCCGGGATAGATG
>JBARYO010000917.1:0-1504 GCA_049647905.1 Elainellaceae cyanobacterium
TAAAACTGTAATATTTTTTTGTGCTGTGGCTCAGGGATTACAGGTCAGATGCGCCGCTCACTTTCTTGCTTGAGGGCTGACATCGTATCCTCAAGCACATTGCGGTATGTGTTGAAGAATAATCCTCGGATGAGACCGCCACCCTTTGGTGTAACCGCGACTTGATGGGTGATGAGGACCTGATTCGGCGGTGCCCCTGCTGATGGCGAAACCGCCTCAAACTGCCAAATGCCTTGTAGCGTATTCAGATCGCCTTCGACTAAATTGAAGTCAATTTGCTGGGGATAGCTCAAGGTAGCAGCAATGACGACGCGGCTACGACGGGTGATGGGAAAGATGCGGACAACGTTGACCTGCTCAAAAACGCGGCGATTTCCGGTGGATTCCAGCAGCTGGCTTGTTTCGACAGTGGGCAAAAACTGATCAAAATTGTTGTAGTCCGTGACGACCTGCCACGCTGTCGAGAGCGGAGCATCAACTAAAACGCGCCCCGTAAATTGCCCATCACTACCCGATACAGTGGCCTGTCCATCCTGAAGCGTGATCTGCTCTTGCACTGGGAGTTGAGCAAACGTGGCGTCCACTTGCGCGAAGACAGGCATCATCAGCGAGGTGGCTACGATAGCGATCGCCACCATGAATCCTAATATGGGGTAAACATTCCGGCAGCTATCAGGCATAACACCTCAAATTTAATCTGGAGTTAACATCAATGTAGAACTTGAGCGGTAAGTCCCGCACTTAACTCTATCGTATTTGGTTTCGCCGCTCAGGGTCTGGTACGCCATGGTTACGACGGCGATACATAGGCTTCTTCATCCTGTCAGCTGAGTCAATGTCTGCCCTGCGGAAGTGCTGATGGGTCGTGAACCTTCAGTACAATGGCCTAGCTATTACGTATTGACGTAATGCGTCATGTCACGCGAAAAGACAACGAAGAGGTTCAGCTATGAGACTAAGCGATCGCTGGCGGCACGTGCTGCTGTCACTCTGCCTAGGGATTACACTTCTGGCTACGGCCTGTAGCCGATCGGAAGCACCGTCTCCCTATGCGCAAGTCCAGGAAGATACGACGGGGAGAGGGGCTGAGGTCGCTATCGACAAATCAGCTGAAAATGGATCGACATTCAACCAGTTTTTCCCCAAGTCAGTATCAGGGTATAGCGTCACCCCGACCCAAGAGAAGCGAGGCTTTGCTGAGTATCAGGTAAGCCGGGATGGGACAACCGTAGCCATGCTGTCCATCAGCGACACCATTAGCAACCCCTCAGCAGCCGATAAATACCAGTCCAGCGATTTTCAAGTTGGTAGCTATCCCGCCGTTGACCAAGGGAAAACCGCAACAGGACTCCTTGTCAACAAGCGTTATCAAGTTAAAGTGCTCACCCGCGATTCCTCCTTTACCCGCAGCGATCGCATTGATTGGCTGGAAAAGTTCGATCTCAACGGTCTTGCCAAGCTCGAATCAAGACATAGTTCAGCCGCTAGGTCTACTTCGCCACCC
>JBARYO010000918.1:0-2211 GCA_049647905.1 Elainellaceae cyanobacterium
AAAAACTCAAGCAGCTGAATCAAGCTCGCGATCGCCTGCGTACCCTACGCCGAAATGGCTCTGGCACATCGACAGACTCAACCACCAAGCGCACGACGCGATCTACCGCCTCGAAATCATCCTCAGCCCGTTCGTCCTACACTCAGCGCGCAGCGAGTCGAGGTACTGCGGCGGAGCGTGCAGCGGCCCGCGCCCGCGCAGCGAGCGCCCGTGCAGCGGATCAAGCCAAGGCCAGTCAAAGCAAGGCGAGCCAAAATCAATCTACTCCAGGCCGTTCAGCCGAATCAACGGCTCAACGGAAGCGACCCTATGCCTCTAGGCCGCCGCGCCCGGGATTCGAAAACGGGATTCCTCGCTCTTGGACTCCGGGGCCTGCCGCCTCTGCCGCCTCTGCCGCCTCTGCCACATCGTCATCACCACCGTCCAACGGACAGGAGGCCGCTAATGGCCAGCCCGGCGATCGCGAAACGCCGCCAGCGACAGGGTCTCCCCAGCCGTCAGCCCCGACACCCTCACCCCAGCCAGCGCCGCCCCAGCCAGCGCCGTCTAGACCCCACGTCGACTATCGCTGGCCCGAACCCGACTTGAGCGACGTCGATTGGCGCGATCGCAACCTCAGCGAAAAGGATTTTTCTGGACGTAACCTGCGCAATGCCAACCTCAGCGGCGCGGATTTAAGCGATACGTTTTTGCACCGGGTCAACCTCAACCGGGCCAATCTTCATAAGGCAAACTTGTTTCGGGCCAATCTGCTGCAGGCCAACCTCAGCCACGCAAACTTGAGCCAGGCCAATCTGATTGGCGCCGACCTCAGTGGCGCAGATCTTAGTGGCGCAGACCTCAGCGGCGCTCGGGTCGGCGTTCCGGGGCGGGTTATGGTGAAAATGACGGGAGCACTCCTCAGGGGCGCAATCATGCCCGACGGTTCAATTCACGAGTAAGGCGAGTCATGGCATCCCATTTGTTACCCCACATCACCGTGCAGGAGCTAGCGATCCGACTGCAGGAACCAACCTCGCCGCTTCAGCTGATCGACGTCCGCGAACCGCAGGAGGTGGCGATCGCCGCCCTCACCCCTTGCATCCACTTCCCCCTGAGTGAGTTTGCAAAATGGGCTCCGACCTTGTCACAGATGTTAGATCCGCAGGTGGAAACCATCGTCTTTTGCCACCATGGCGTTCGTTCTGCTCAGATGTGTCACTGGCTGAGCGATCAGGGATTTGTTGATGTGAAAAACGTGACAGGGGGCATTGATGCCTACGCCATTGATGTGGATCCGGCCTTGGCGCGGTATTGAGCGCTCTATGAGGAGTCGCGACCGGCCCCCTAGCATCACACAGCTGTAACGTAGCTTAATACTGTCTTAATAAAAAATTCGTTATTGTAAACTACATCCATAACAGCCAAGATATTATCGGGATAGAGACGCTTGGTTCTGAACAAAGACTTGGCCCTGAACCAGTACCGTCAAGAGCATAATGCTTGTAGACTCCTTCGTCGGTTCACCCTATTCCTTGCAGGCTCATAACGAAAAGCGATGCAGATAAAGCTTAACAAGCGTCAGCAACATGTGATGTGGGCTACAGTCCGTCGGTATGTTGCGACGGCGAAGCCAGTTGGGTCAGGCGCGCTGCTTGAAGAATTCAACTTAAACGTGAGTTCGGCAACCGTTCGCAATGCTATGGGCCGCTTAGAGAAGGTGGGGCTACTGTATCAGCCCCATACCTCGGCAGGCCGAGTTCCGTCTGATTTGGGGTATCGCATCTATGTGGATCATTTGCTGAAGCCATCCGACATGGGGCGTCAGCTCAAGCAGGTGTTTGACACCCAGCCTGGAGATGGACGCCACAGCCTGGAGGCGCTTCTGCGTGGGGCGGCTCAGCTCCTCTCTCAGCTCAGCGGCTATGTTGCCCTGATTACCTTTCCCCAGCGGCATGAGTCTGCGCTTCGCCATCTGCAGTTGGTTCCCATAGAGGCCAATCGGGTGCTTTTGATCGTCGTGCTGGATTCCTATGAGTCCGAATCAACCGTCATTGATTTACCTGGCCTTGAAGACGGCTCCCTTGGCGATACCGAGCTGCTGGAGCAAGAGCTGCAGATTCTCTCCAACTTTTTGAATCATCGTCTGCGGGGGCAGTCTTTGAACGACATCAGTACCCTAGATTGGAGCGAGCTGGGTCGGGAACTGGAACGGCACGCCAATGTCTTGAA
>JBARYO010000919.1:0-6678 GCA_049647905.1 Elainellaceae cyanobacterium
CATAGGGAAAGAAGAACATCAAGCTGAGGTAAGGGCCCATCAAAATCGCCAGCAATAGACCTGCTACAACTGCTGTCATCCAGGAGGCGCGCTGGCTCCACCTTAGATAGGCCAGGGCGATGGGAATTGGAAAAATGATTCTCATCCAAGGTCCAACGCTGAGATAATAGCTCACCAACCACAGCAGGCTAGCCGTGCTGGCCAAAAAAGCGGTCTCGACCAGGGCTAGGGGAGGTGTGCCACGGGAGGGGAGACCATGGGAGCTGCGCAGAGGTCCTTCTGTATCAGCCGGGCGATTTCCATTGGTGTAGGAGTCAGGGCTATCCTTAGAGCGATTGAGCGATAGGACCTCGTCGACACCATCCCAGCTATCGGACTGGTCTCCACGGGGATCGCCTTTACCGAGGCTTGCAGAATCCTGATTCCCGGAATGACTCATGTCGCGTACTGACTGCCTGAATATAAAGAATCACCGAAAACAATCGCTCAAGACATATACCGGCCTGAAGGCTTAAGACCTGAGATTGGACCAGGTGAGCGATCGCCCTAGCTCTACGGCATTGATTCGGCTCATCCAATGTATCGTTTTTTTGAAGTCGGCGTATTGGGTATTGCTGCAGCTTAGCCTACGGCGCTCGAATTCAAGTTGGATGTCCAAACACCAGCGGTTAATGGGAGAATATATAGTGTGCCTTGCTACAGGTTGAATGCCCATGAGCTTAGCGCCCATCAACCCCATTAGCCAGTAGTACTACAAACCGCATCAAGAGAAAATCCATGCTTAAGCGAATTGCCGCGATCGCCGTCATCATGTTAGCCATAGGTCTGCAAAGCTGCATATCCGCAGCGGTGGGCTTTAACAATTATGTTGATTCTTCCGCTGGTTTTCGCTTCCTTTACCCCAACGGTTGGGTTGAGGTTTCCGTTGCCGATGGCCCAGATGTCGTGCTGCACGATATCGTTGAGCCCAGCGAAAACCTGAGCGTGATTATCAATGAAGTGCCTAGTGGAACCACCCTGCGAGACTTAGGATCTCCCTCTGATGTCGGCCAGAAGATGGCAAAGCGTGGTCTGACGACGGACAACGAAGCGGCGGCTACGCTGGTTACGGCAGGCTCGCGGCAAACCGATGAAGGTGAATATTATCTGTTGGAGTACGAGGTTAACCTTCCTGAAGGGGTGCGCCACAACCTGGCTAGTGTGATTGTGCGTCGCGGTCGGTTGTTTACCTTCAGTGCTTCTACCACCGATAACCGCTGGCAGTCTATGGAAGATAGACTGCGCAAGGTCGTTAGCTCGTTCTCAGTGTATTAGCGTCGCGACGTCGGTACCCTGACCCAGCAACGTTTTGGGGTGCGCCATCGCTATAAATGGGGCGCTTGGGGTAGCTTAGGTTACAACTTCTTGACAAATGCTCTGATAGGCTTACGATCACCACTTACGAAGACACCTGGGCATCGTGAACTCTATTGCGATTCAAATTATTCAAGGGAACCCCCATCTGCGATCGCTCTTGAGCTGGCACCTGCAGCAGGTTGGCTATGTGGTCAATCAGACCGCGTCCTTGCAGCAGGTCAAAAGCGCATCAGCGCTGTCAGAGCCTAAGCTTATCGTGCTAGATTCTGACCTACCTGATGGCGACGGGGTTGAGTTTTGCCGGTGGCTACGCCCGCAAACGCAGGCATTTATCCTAATTCTGTCTGCGCGCACGGCTGAATCTGACGTTGTCGCTGGTCTGCGCGCGGGTGCAGATGATTACTTGAGTAAGCCCTTTGGAATGCAGGAATTTCTGGCGCGGGTCGATGCCCTCACCCGGCGCTGTCGCTCTACCATTGCTCCTGTCATGCTAGATTACGGCATCCTCACCATCGACCTGGTTCAACGGCGGGTCTGTCTCAACAATACCTATATCGATTTAACGCCTCAAGAATTCAGCCTCTTGTTTGTTTTGGCCCAAGCTGATGGCGCTCCATTAACGCGCTCTGAACTTCTGCATCGGGCTTGGCCTGACGCTATCGACAACCACCGCACCGTAGATACTCACGTGCTGTCTCTGCGTAAAAAAATTGAGGCAGAGCCACGGCAGCCCAATCTTATCCAGACCGTCCGCAATGTGGGCTACCGGTTTAACGTTGAGATTGGTGAGCAGGCTGTAATGTCGCCGACGCCCGCCTAGGCAGATCCCGCCGTCTAACCCTAGTTCTGCCTAACGATATCAATGCCTGGCGCTACTATAGTGAGAGTAGAGACTGTTAGGCAAAGGCTGATGGAAAAAGTTCAAAAAAGCGATCAGGATTGGCAAGCGCAGCTGACCCCTGAGCAGTTTAAGGTTACGCGCAAAAAAGGTACCGAGCGGGCCTTCTCTGGTAAGCATTGGGACAACAAAGAAGAGGGTGTCTACACCTGCATTTGCTGCGGAACACCACTGTTTAGCTCAGAGACGAAGTATGACTCCGGTACAGGTTGGCCTAGCTTCTGGGCTCCGATCGAGGAGAGCAACGTGGCAACAGAATCCGATAGAAGCTTGTTTGCCGTGCGGACTGAAGTGCTATGCGCCAATTGCGATGCCCACCTGGGCCATGTCTTTTCTGATGGGCCCCGTCCCACAGGACAGCGCTACTGCATGAACTCAGCTTCTCTCGACTTTGAACCCAAATCGGCGTCTGACCAGCCGTAGCGTTGAGTGGTCTGTCCACCCGCCGACGGACTACATTCTTCGCTACTGGTCTACGCTCCTGCCGGCCTGGACCGAGCCCGTTGGTTCGGTCCTTGTTCTGTTGCAACAGGCCCCACTGCCCCTGGTCGGACAGTCGGCCTGCGTCAGCTTTGCCAAAGCACAGCTGCGCGATCGCGCCCTAAGCCTAGGAACAGGCGTTGCGATCGCTTTGAGGCACCAGGGTTACCCTACGGCTTTGTTCGATCCAAAGACCGGGTGTCCGGTCGCCTATCCCCAGGGTAAGCCTCTCAACGATGTCGCTGTCGCGCAGCAGCTCTTGGGCTACAGTGCTGCGCGGGATGGGCGCTGCACCTGTCTCAATCACCCCCAATGGGGCGTTGCGGTCTATCCCACAACCCTCCTGTCTACGGCACTGCCCCAGGAGATCGATTTACAATGGTTGCAGACTATGGGGTCTGATTCGTAGCGCGGATTTTGGTGTACCACCACTGCTGCTCCATTGCCGGTAGCTTAATCCAGTACATGGTGATAATAATTGGCTCAGTAGGATACTCCGGATTGAGAATTTCGACGTGGTAAGAGGGCGATCGCTTTGCCGCAAGGTCCGGTACAAAGCGGCGACCCACCCGCCGCCAGCTGGGCTCTTTACTGTGCCACTGTAATCGGCAGCAGGGCCAAGGCAGCTCCTCTCGGTCAAACAATCGGCAGCAGGGTCCGATGATACGGTAGGTAAAATGTCCCCCAGGGCTAGAAAAGGTATGGCCATGGGGAAGAAGGCTGTCGCCAATCGGACCGGTCGCGATTTCGCTGGCTGGATTCGTAACGGCAGCATCGCTGGCGTCATGGGGAGGATAAAGCTCAAACGGCAGCGGAATTTGCGCTTGATGGCTCACGGCGTCACGTCTAAGTCAGGCTTTGCAGTCTTGAAAATGTCGTCCTGGGTTTGCAGAACTCTAGGTGTAGATCTCTAGTATGGTAGAAACTTGACGGACTCGTATGCAGTTGACTTAAGTCGGATATACAGTATTCGGTATAGTCATTATAGTGACGACCGACTGGCACGACCGACTGATCCTTTACGGTGAGGCTTATTGCTATAGGTCTCACTACCGCATCTAACCACGTTTGCAACATGTTCAGGCGGGCCATCCCGCACACCACCGCAGGGCGCAGATACCTCAGTACTACCGAACTGAATCGTAATCTTCACTGACCCCTGCATGAATACATCAGAGAGACGACAGGCCCATTTCCGCTTTGATAAGCAACTCCTTGACCGCTTCATTGAGATAGCACAGCCCTACTTCTATCCCACAAATGGCCGGGGTACGCGTACGTTTATAGGTCTTTTGGCAACCATCTTGATCTTGGTGGTGGCCATCATGTTTTTCCTCGTCGTGGGACTGACAAGAGCGGGACAGCATTTCTTCAGTGATTTTTTTACCCAGCTGGCGGCGCAGTTTGTTGAGCAGATCGACAATTTGCTCAATTCTGCTGCGCTACCCCTAGCGATCGCCGCTTTGATGGGCTGTATTGTCATTTTTGCCCTGCAGTATCGGGTCCTTCAGCGCCACTGGCGACAGTGGTTCATGCTGAGCCTCTTACTCTTCTTGGCGCTCGTGGTCAACGGCATGAACGTGACCCTCAGCTACATTTTTCGCATCATAGATAACGCTCTCAACCAGCGTGAGGAGCCACTGTTTTGGCAGTTTTTGTTTATCTATGCCGGAGTCATCGTCCTAGCGGTGCCGGTAATCGCCCTCTACCACTATGTCCGCCAAAAGCTAGCTCTTCACTGGCGCAAATGGCTAACCAAGCTCTTTCTCCAACGCTACTTTCGCAATCGCGCTTACTATAACCTCAACTCCAACGCCGTCAACACCCAGATTGACAACCCAGACCAGCGGATTACGGAAGATATCAAGTCGTTTACACAGGTAACGCTGTCGTTCCTACTGGATATCCTAGATTCAGTACTGGCGCTAATCTCCTTTACGGCAGTGCTCTACAGCATTTCGAAGATTCTAACCTTTGGGCTACTGCTCTACGCTGGAATCGGAGCCGCGATCGCTACGGTCGTTGGACAGCGGCTGATTCGCATCAACTACGATCAGCTGAAGCTAGAAGCTAACTTTCGCTACGGCATGGTCCATGTGCGCGATAACGCCGAGTCGATAGCGTTTTATCGCGGGGAATCTTTAGAGGAGCATCAGGTAGAGAACCGGCTGTTGGCGGCACTGCGCAACGCCGATCTTTTGATCATTTGGAACTCGATAATTACGCTGTTGCAGCGGGGCTACAACTACTTCACCCGCATCGTGCCCTATCTGATTGTGGCTCCCTTGTATCTTTCCGGTGAGACAGACTTTGGCACCATCGGTCAGGCGACATTGGCGTTTCGGCTGATCCTGGATGCGCTATCCGTGATTACCAACCGCATCGAAGAAATTGCTAAGTTTGCAGCCAGCATCAGTCGTTTGGGCGCATTTTATGAATGCATCAGCCCCGCTGAGCCAATAGCCTCCGAATTTTCTCAAGCTGCCATCCAAACCCGCATGGCCCCCCAGTTGTCAATTGAAGATCTGACCCTACGCACTCCCAATTCAGCGCAAACATTGATGGCGCAGCTCTCCCTAAGCGCGGACGTCTGCGATCGCCTACTGGTGGTCGGGGCGAGTGGGTGCGGTAAAAGCTCTTTCCTGCGCGCGATCGCAGGGCTCTGGACCAACGGCACAGGAACCATCTACCGCCCAGAGGTTGACAACATTCTGTTTTTACCGCAGCAGCCCTACATGTTGCTCGGGACATTGAGGGAGCAAGTGGTTTACCCCAACAGCCCCGACACCATCACGGACTATGCTGTCCGCCGTGCCCTAAAACGAGTCAATCTGGAGGCTCTGCCGGAGCGAGTCGGCGGACTGGATAGTGAGCGAGACTGGCCCACAATTTTATCCCTGGGCGAGCAGCAGCGTTTGGCCTTTGCCCGCATTCTGTTGACTCAACCGAGGTACGCGATTTTGGACGAAGCGACTAGCGCCTTGGATGTTCGAAACGAGCACCAGCTTTACCAGCTGCTGCGTCAGATGAATATCAGCTACCTCAGCGTTGGCCATCGGCCTAGCCTAATTGACTACCATGACAACGTACTCGAACTCGGTGGGAACTCTGGCTGGCATCTCACTAGTGCAAATAGCTACATGTTTGAGTTGACCTGACAACGTTAGAAGAGCTCGGTGCTCTAGCTTTATCAACGATTGAGCCTGCGGTTAGTCACCAGGTAATTTGGGATATAGTGCGCTGAGCATAGCGTTTTGTAGTCCCCTGTACAGCTGATGCCCTGAATCCGTGTGAATAATCACATAAGTTAAAGGTAATCTTTGGACTATTCCAGATTGCAGGGCGTTACTGGCTTGAGTAGGCTTGCTGCCGTGCAAATCGGCTGACGGGCCTAACGCCAAAGGGCCTCAGCATTCATGCCGGAGGCCATCGGTGTCCCAGTAACGTCATTGTTTGTAACATTTTCATACAGATCGGTGCGCATCGGCTTTTGCCGCATTCGAGTGCGCTGGGTTTCTCGATGACATGCCTCTCAGCGGCTTAGCATAGGAGCTTAGCGCAAGATCCTTGTGTGATTTTGTATATATGGTGTCTATTTAGAACGTTCCTTTTGAGTACTATCAGGCAATCGCACTTGCAAACTTTTTAGAGAAGACTAGATCTATGAGTGGACATCATGCTCGCGTCCAGGCCGTTACCCAGGTTGTCAATCGGCAACCGCAGCCAGCAAAAACTCCATCTAGCCTCTCAAGCATTTGGGCAGAGAACGTTTTCAATCTCGGCACTATGCAGGAGACGCTGCCTAAATCGGTATTCAAATCCATAAAGAAGACTATTGTTTCCGGGGAAAGTCTCGACCCCGCCATCGCAGATACCGTAGCCCACGCCATGCGCGATTGGGCCATGTCAAAGGGGGCGCTCTACTACGCCCACGTGTTCTATCC
>JBARYO010000920.1:0-7743 GCA_049647905.1 Elainellaceae cyanobacterium
ATGCAGGTTTAGCAGATGGGGGCTGTGAGGATCAAGGATTCTGTCATAGGCTGCATCCATTATCTCGCAAATTCCTACAGCAGCTCATCCATCAAGGCCATTACAGCGATCGCCTCCTCAGACAGCGCTGGCGGTGGGCTTTGCTCCAGCTGCTTTTCCAGCAGCCCTTTGAGCGAGATAAGCTTGAGGCTGTTCTCTGCCAGCGTTTCAGCAATGGCTTCAGCCGCAGGGAAATAGCCAATGGCCCCCAGATCCGAGAGCACAACCCGCCGCAGCTGCAGGTCATCCTGGAATAGCCCCGCCACCAGGCGATCGCCATAGTGACTGGCTTGCTGAGGGGTGGGCGCAAGTTGATACATGGCTCGTGCCGCCGAATATCGAACTCGAGGCACGCTGTGGTCAAGAAAAGGCTCAATAGTCGCTATGGCGTCTACAGCACCTAGGGTTCCTAAGGCTTCCAGAATGGCGTCGAAGGGCTGTGAGAGTTGAGGTGGATCGGGTGCAGGCTTTGTCCCCGGTATCCGGTTGGCCATCAGGTCCAATAGATTCGGTATGCAGGATTGATCGCCCAGCGACTCCAGCGATTGAGCCGCCGCTTCTCGAACATAGAAATCTGAGCATCCTAGAGCCTTCACTAATGCTGGCACAGCGCGACGACGTCCAAGCTTGCCCAGGGCTCTAGCCGCATTTCGTCTGAGGGGATACCCGCCAGACAATGTTCGATCATCCTCGTCGCTGAGCGCGCCAATAAGAACGTCAACAGCTTCAGGCACATCTACGCGAAACCGCCCCAGCCACCAAGCGGCATAAACCCGCAAGCCCAAATCATCACCTTGGAGATTGATGATGGCCTGCTCTTTGGTCAGAGCATCGTCATTTTGACTGTCGTCTTGGCCATCGCTCAGGCTATCGTAACCATTCATATCAACACCTCCTTGACGCAAAATGCCCGGAAGACCATACAATAACCAACCCAAAAGCTAGCTATTGAATGCTCTTCCGGGCAAAGAGAGCTTACCCTAATGGACTAGCTTAGAACGTTGATGGCGTAGTCGAGGTAGGAATTCGCTTCCACAGCAGCATCACCAGACAACCCGTGGTTTGCCTTGACATACTTCAGCGCCTCAATGTACCAGCTTGGGGAAAGCTCAAATGTACGGTTGATTTCAGCAATTCCGCTAACAAGGTAGTCATCCATTGGGCCTGTGCCGCCAACGACGCAGCAGTAGGTCACCATGCGGATGTAGTAGCCGATGTCACGGACGCACTTGTCCTTACCCCGCTGGTCGGCAGCGTAAGCTGGTCCTTCCATTGAGGTTGTGTAAGGAAACTTGTTGTACACAGCCTTTGCAGCACCTTCTGCCAAGCTAGATGACTTGGAGCTTAGGCCCTTAGCAGCCTCTAGACCAGCACTTGCCTGGTTGAAACGGCCAAACGCAGACTGAATTTCGCTAGCGCTTAGAAAACGGCCTTGGGAATCAGCAGCAGAAACTGCTTCAGTTAATGGGGTTTTCATTGTTGAATGATCTCCGAAATACTGTTTTGTTCAAGAAATAAAGGATTACCAGCATCGGCTTACGTCACGCAAACCTGCTGGAAGCAACTGGTCGTCGCCAATTAACCAACTGAAGACGCAGCTTTGTCGAAGTAGCTTGCCACTTCGCTCATGATGCTGGAGCAGTCACCGGAAGTGATTCCGTTGCGATCGCCCACGATCTTTAGCGCGGCATCCTTCATCTTCTGAACACCAACAGCTACAGAAGCGCCGGGCGTTCCGAGAGCCAAGTAAGTCTCTCTCAGGCCGTTGAGGCAGCGATCATCTAGGACACTGGCATCACCGGAGAAGATGGCATAGGTGATGTAGCGCAGGATGATTTCCATATCGCGCAAACAAGCCGCCATGCGACGGCTGGTGTAAGCATTTCCACCCGGCGTGATCAATGCAGGCTGCTCTGAGAACAGCTCACGAGCGGCGTCAGCCACAATTGCAGATGAGTTGCTGGTGATCCGGTTAACGGTATCCATGCGCTTGTTGCTCTCAGCAACCATTGCTTCTAGAGCACTCAGCTGAGACTCGCTGATGTACTCGCCCCGAGCGTCAGCCTGGGAAACCACTTTTGCAAATGCGTCGAACATAAACGTTGTTCTCCTTGATTGATGTAATTGAGTATGGTGTCAGATTCAGAGCCAAGCTAGTTCAAGTTCAGCAAGGCTGGCCAGGATAGCGAGAAGTAGACGAACTCATTAGATATAATCTAATAAAATTTTCCCGGCTTTCTAGCGCAGAAGCTTAGAAAAGTTTGCATTTCTTAAACATCTGGCAGCTTGACTCACATGGGCCGTTGAGCAAACCGCATCTACTCTGCATGCAAGTGTTCCAACATCTTTGTTTATACTATATCGTTGGATCGATGTTTATTACGAATGGTTAAATGTTGCGGAATCGCTGTGGAATAGTACAGCGCCCAGCAGATTTAATGGCCCGCAGCAGCAAGCTTACGCTCGAGGTCGAAGAGGAATCCATGGATGTACTCCTCTGTCCACTCGGAACCATACAGCCGAGTCAACATTCCCCGCGCAGGATCTTTTTCTGCCCGGTAGTTTAAATAACGCCGCTGCGCCTGCTCAATAGCGTCTAGGGTCTGCGCGTCAGTTATCGGTTCAGCTTGGTCCACAAAGTCTAGATACGCTTGTAGATAGCCCTTGAATGCCTCAAACACGTGGGTCTCAACCGCTTCGGTATGCTGAGGGCGTGTCCATAAAAAAGCTGGGGAAAAGAAAGGTTGCGCTTCATCAGGAAAGTCTCCGCCCCACGGCAGGTGCTGCTGATAGGTCTCGAACATAGGGAGGATGGGCTGAGTATATTTGCGCTGATAGCTTGGATCGTCCCGAAACAGAGGCTGCATGTCGATGGCAATCAGATGCCCACCGGGTAGTGTCACCAAATCGGCCCCGAAAAAGGGTAGATCGTACTGCAGGTGGGGAAAAATAACAAAGTTCAGCACCTGCAAGGCAGACCCGCCCTGAACATGGGCCGCCCGAATTTGCCGCAGTTTGGGGGATTGATAGCCGTGGCTAGTGGTTAAAACCTCATACTGATGTTTTCCCTTTCCAGCCGTGGCAGATTTTTTGTCAAATCCAGCAGGGATTGGATAGGGCCGGAGATCTAGGCGGTCTTTTAGGCAGGCGATCGCATAGTCTAAAAACGGTTGATACAGAGTCATAGCAAATAGGGCCGGATGGGTGAATACTGAATCTGGCTGAGACGTTGGACTCAAGCCCTGGGTTGTTAACCGCTATGTTGCGCTGGCCCCTACCGCTAAAGATGCCGCATCCTCAAACAAGAACCCGTACAAAAAGCGTTCTGCCCAATCGTGGCCAAAATAGCTGCTGAAAAGACCTGATGCTGGGTCTCGATCCGCGCTGTACTGGTCGTAGTCCTTCTGTGCATTGGCGACCCGTTGAATATCGTCCGGTTTGCTCAAAGGTTCGGCGGCGTCCAAGAGCTGCCAGTACAGATTCAGATAGGCTTTGAAGGCATCAAAAACCTGAGTTTTCACGGTTTTGGGGTCGGTTTTGGCAAACAGGAGATATTTTGAGAAGTACTGATTTGCATCATAGAACTTCATTTCAAGCCCCTGAGACAAATCGGGATATTGCGCATGAAGCTGCTTTAGCGGATGAATATATCGCTCTAAATAAGCATCATCTTGAAACAGCGGTTGAAAGTCCATCACGATCAGGTTTTTAACTTGCCCGAACGACAAAAAATCGACGCCGAGCAGCGGTAAATCATACTGATGGCTGGGATAGATAACGCTGTTAAAAATTTGGGCGCTGTCGCCAGCGTCAATGTAGGTATAGCGAATTTTGCGAAACTCAGGACATTGATAACACCAGCTGCGAATCGTTGCTGGATGACGCCCCCGCTCACTAACTCGGCTTTCTAAATCTGTTGGAATTGGCCGACTTTGCAGCTTAAATCGCTCAAACAGCGATCGCTCCAGATGGTTGACAAAGGGCTTATACATGAAATTCACAGGTCTTATTATCTATACCCCTGAGAATACGAGATACCCTACGGCCGGACGTCGCCGACATGAGATATAGTAACGATCCTTAATGTGATAACAGACCGATGGCCTACTTCGATAAAACTTGAAGGCATAGCATGCTAGCCTCTTGCTTCTAAAGGGGAAACGGGATTGTGTTGGTTGCCATCAGTTTGGACAGGTCGGCATCAGTAACGTAACGCTGCTCTGAGCAATATCCCATCAAATAAACGCCGCCCATCATGCGCACCGTACTCGTGCGGACCCGAAAGTTATCGGTAATAAACCAGCAGCGCTCTTGCCCCTGGTGGTCGTCATAGTCGGTATCGATAGTCATAATCCCGTCCTGGCCAAACCAGTATCGGCTCACCACGGGAATTTTCTCCACATAGCCCTGGTTGCGCAACAGCCTGCCCGACTGGCCGGTTTCATCATCGGGAACAACCACTAAAACAGCGGCTTGGTCGGGGTTCGGTTCTTTATCGGCCTCGTGGGGCTGCCACATGAAGCTAGCCCCACCTGTGGCGATCGCAGGGTCAATAGCTTGGGACTCGCAAACTCGGTCAATGCGCGGATCGCCGCATTCAATCACTGCCACATGCAGCTTCGACTCCCCCGATTCGTCGGCAACAGCGTCAAAATGATGCACCGTGCGTTGGCTGAACCAAATGCCTTCACTTTTGCGGAAAAAGTCCATCATCGTCATGGGCTTCGTCATGGGGCGGGTCAGTACCATGGTGTCTCCTCCGCGTTTACTATCAAAAATGTCACGTTATCAAAATAGTCATCTGGGCAATCAACCAAACGGTACAATGCCTGTGACTAACGTGACACATGTTGTGACTTTAAGCTATGGCCACTGTTCCATAACCAGTGCGCCACGGCCCTTGGGCAAATGCCAAAGACGCTTAACGATGTTTTGACAGCCGTCAAGTCTGGCACCAGCTTGGACCATGCCGACTTGTACCAGCTCAACTTGGGTGGCGCTGATTTGCAGACGGCGCAGCTTCGCTACGCAACGCTGGTTCGAACCAACCTGAGCAAGGCTAACTTAAGCCACGCCGATTTGAAGGCAGCGGATTTGCGGGGGAGTGATTTGAGCGGCGCAATTTTGCGGGAGGCTGACCTACAGGGAGCCTGTCTTTATCGTGCTAACCTCAATGGCGCTGACCTCAGCACGGCGACCCTGACTGATAGTCAAATCAAGGGAGCCCAGTACGATAGCCAGACGCGCTTTCCAGAGGGCTTCAACTACAAATCCTCCGGCGCGATTGGGCCTGCGGCCAACCTCAATGGAGCGCCCTTAAACACCGCTAATCTGAGGCAGAGCGACCTCCAAGGCACGAGTTTGCTGGGAGCCTATCTCGGTGGGGCAGACTTATCAGGAGCCAATCTCAGCGGTGCGCGGCTTGCCCAAGCTGACCTGAGGCGAGCTACATTAACCGGGGCATCTCTGCGTGAGGCCCGCTTGAATGGGGCCAATCTAGCTGGCGCGGATCTTCGAGCTGCAGACTTAAGTGGACTGGCGTTCGAGCAGTTTGAGAGCATTGCGGGGGCTGATTTTACCCTTGCTAAGGGGCTCGACGATGCAATGCGATCGCGTCTGCTCAGCTACCCAGCCGAGCAGCTCGAAACGGTTCATCCACTCACCCTGAAAACGACGCGCGCGAGCCTGACCCTCGATGGCCCTCAGGGCTGATCGAGCCCTTGAGCATCAGCCCTCAAGCCTTGGTCACAGTCCAGCCCTGCTTCAGCAATGCCAAAAACGTTGCGATTCCTTTGGAGAAGCCCTGTGGATCAGGCAACGCATATTCGGGAAAGTCTTCGTAATAACGCCAGGGCTCAAGATCGCTGTGCCGTAGGTGTAAAATTCGGTCGTCGTTCTCTAGCTTCCAAAGCATTTGGCCGCTCGTAGACATTTCCATTGTTGGGGTCTCCTTAGAGTCACGTCAAAAAAAGGACTGAGCGATAGACCTTCCCGTTCATTTTGCCGATCAGAAAATTAACTTCTGTAAAGATTGCTACGCCATCTCTAGACTTATTGAACGCTTTACTATCTAAAATTCTTATCTGCACAAACCTGCCTACAGCTTATCGGACCGGCTATCGGGACAGCATGCGCCACAGGGGCTATCTTTGATCGGCAAGATGCAGAAGCAATGAAGCCCCCTTATGGCACCCAGTCTTCCATTGCAGCCCCAACAACCCGATGGCTTGTGTCCTGTCGAAGCTGGGCTAGGGCCGCTTTAGCCTCTGGCGCATCAAAGTGCTTGAGGGCATAGGCGACTCGCACCCGAATGTAGTCCATCTCCGACTGCTTGAGGTGCAGGAGACGGGCTAAGGCAACCGAGGTGTGGCCAGATGCTGCCAACGAACCCAAGGCGTCTACTGACGCCTCTTGCACTGGAATGTCGCTGCCTTTTACCCCCACCTCGCAGACCTCCAAAACTTCTTCCGAACGGTCCATATCGATCAGCGCGGCCAGAATGGAGCGGCGCACAAGCCAGTGGCGATCGCGAAAGAAAACATGGACCAGCTGCGGAGCGGCCACCTGCCCAAACAAAGATAGTGAGTTAGCCACCTCTGCCCGCACATTGGCGTTCTCATCAGACCGGATGAGCTGCAGCAGCGTCGCAAACGACTCGGCGTTACGTTGCCGCCCCAGCTCTCTGGCCACGAACGTCCGGACAAGGAATTCTGGATCATGGGCATGGCGGAGCAGCAGCGGAACAGCGTCATCGGGCGGATGGTCTCTGAGCGCTGCGATCGCCCTCAGCCGATGTTGAAAGTCTGAATGGTTCAGCCCGGCTTCGATGTGATTGAGATCCATGGTGGCAAATCGTAACTCGTTGGTTCCCACTGTAAGATCCCATGGGGCGTGCCATGGGGTTACCCACGTGGATATAAGATTTCTAAAGACCATTATTCTAGGGCAGGCTGAGCCATGACCAACCCCGCTCTCAGTGCGCATGTTCGAGATCTGATTCAGAAAGCTCGAATTGTGGGCTTTACCACGTGGCAAGGAGATTACCCCGCCGCCGCCATCACTCACTTTCAAGCTGCCGATGACGAGCGGCGCTATCTCACCGATGACGATCTGCAGCACATTCAGCGCCTTGCCCCGGCGACAGCAGCCTTAATTCCCGTAGCCCAGCAGCTTCGCGATCGCGTCAATGATATTGTCGATGAGGCTAGGGCCCAGGTCCTAGTCGCCTTTCCTGCCATCACCCAGCCCGGTGGTGGTCTCTACCCCGCAGCGCGAGCAGACGCCTGCTGGCGAGATTTTTGGCATTTTCTTCGGTGTATTACCTACGGCATTGCGGGCCATCGCACGGACTACACCAGTCCAGAGGGGTTGACGGCGATGAACCAGCTTTACCGAGAGCTACAGGTGCCGCTAGACGCCATGGTTGTTGGCCTAGAGGGCATCAAAGCCGCTAGCCTAGCGCGGGTTGCGCCTGAGAAGCACGCTGGCCTTGAGCCCTACTTTGACCACCTCACTGACCAGCTAAGGCAATTCATGTAGCTGCTGGAGCGATCGCGCTGCAGCGTCAGCCACCAGAGCAGTATTGTCGATCTTGAGGACATTGAGCGCTCTTTCACTGCGGGCGTCGGGAAGATTTCCAAGGGCCTCGGCTAGGCGCTTACGCAGCATCCAGTCTGGTGAGGTGACAAAGGGCAGCAGGCGGTC
>JBARYO010000921.1:0-2584 GCA_049647905.1 Elainellaceae cyanobacterium
CCTCCGACAGGTTGCGAAACTCGCTAGCCGTTTCATCTAGTATGTCTTGGGTTACTTCTAGCGCACTGTCTTGAACGATTTGCCTAACAAAATCGGTTGCGATTTTAGCTGCTGCTTCAGGAGAGAAATTATCCTCACTGAGGGCAGACGGTCTTAGATAGTACCAAAGTGTCCGGTAGCCCGCTCTACCACTCGCTTGCTCTTGGTAAATGGACAGAGCATACCAATTCGATGTAGACAACAAGCTGTGGTTCGGTTGCTCCTGACTGATGGTTTGAAGGTACGCGGCAGCTTGAGATGCCGTATCAGCGTGCTCAGTCAGCTCTGGTAGCAGGCTCGGATCAAGGCAGGCATCGATTTGAAGACCAGCGTCAGGCTGGAGCGCTATTTCTGCAAGAGGCTGGCGTACCTCAAGATCAAAATTAAACAGAGCTTGGGCATCAATTCTCCGATAGACACCACAGCCGATCTGCGCGGTCAACCAGCATTCAACAATACCATCGCCTTGATAAACCAGGGTCAAGCTAACTGCGCAGAGTGCAGCTGGCAGACTTGGAGTGTGAAAAATTAGATCTTCGTCGAGAGTGTAACTTTCAGACCGCATGTCTATCTGGGCTAATTTAGCGGTAACGTCAATTTTGCTTTAGTTAATCTAATACTGCCCCGTAGGTTTTAAGCACATCCTTAACTTTTTCGCATTTAGCAAGCTGAATGGGCGCTTCGCCGCGAGCGTTTTTTACGGTTGCATCTGCTCCAGCGTCTAGAAGTAGTTGAACTGCTGCCGAGAAGCCATTTGCAGCAGCAAAATGTAGTGGAGTCATTCCATCTCGCGCGGCAGGCGTCTCTAGCGGTGCGCCTGCCGCAATTAGCTGCCTGACAATAGCCTCATTCTTGCGGTTCACGGCTCGATGCAGCGGCGTACCAAATGGTGGTAAGGAATAGGTCACGTCAGCACCCTGTTCAATAAGCAAGCTAGCAACTTCTGTCAGGTCAGAGGCAACAGCGGCATGCAGAGCCGATAACCCCGCTCTATCGTTAAGACAGACCTCAGCCCCTGCCGCAATGAGAGCCCGAATCAGTTGGCGAATCTGCAGGGATGGATTTGCCTTTGTTGGTAGCGTTATTGCAGTCAGCAAGGGAGACTTACCCTGTTTATCAAGCAGGTTGGGATTGGCTTCAGCCTCAATTAGGAGTCTAGCAATTTCTGAAGATTTTGTGACATGAAGAGGGGTCCACCTATTTTTGTTGTTTTGTTCGTTGGGGTTTGCTCCTGCTTTTAGTAAGAGCTTTGTCAAATGCGGCTTGTTGCCTGCAGCAGCATGGTGAAGCATGCCCCAGTTTGTCTGGTTACGGTTTGCATCAACATCAGCACCGGCTTCAATAAGCGCTGTTGCAATAGGGAAGCTTTCATCACTCTGCCACTCACAAAGTAAATAGAGTGGTGTTGATCCATCTTGAGATTTTGCATTGACCTCTGCACCCGCATCAAGCAGCAACTCGACTATTCTCGGGTCGCCTCGCCTGACCGCCAGGTGTAAGGGACTTTCGCCAATGTCGTCTTTCGCCGCTAGGCTCGCTCCCGATTTAAGAACGTCACCTACCTCTTCAAGGCTGTCAAATTCAACCGCCTCTAGTAGTCTGCGATCTGTCTCACCGTTGTTCATAAGAGTTGTTGAACATTATGGCCTACGAATATGACGGATAACATACCATTTTCTAAACATATGCGATCGCTGTATGGTCGATGACCGACGCCGACCGTTATCCTCGTAAACAACACGCTGAGTATAGGTCCGGTTCGCTCTCGTGTTCATAACACTGTCTAGAGGCCATAGATTTCGCAAAGAGTCTGGCCCCCGCCAGGCTAAATCTTGGGCATGATCGGGGGCAAAAGTGCTCCAGTTAAATCCATAGCTTCTTAGAAGCGACTTAAACTTACCCTCCATGTTCCTATCTGTAGAACCAATGCGGTGAACAACCTTACCGGTTCTTGGTAGCACTCCTCTTCGGAGTCCTAGGGTTACCCACTTTCGACCATCGGAGCTACTTATAGATGCCGGCACGTACTGAGTGTTGTGCAACCGCGTTGGCACTTCGACGCGGTTTTCTCGGTTTCTATAGATCCGCTGCTGCAGATTTACAGGCGGCAGGCTCTGCCTCCATCTACTTGTATCAGCTTCTAAGAGAATTGTTCTCGGGTAGAGCGACGGGGGTTTGTACCACGTCATCGATATTGGGTCATGTCTTGAATCACCGGTTGGTAGTCGCCGTGCCCGTGCTATTGATCTAGGTGTATGGGGTCTCATCGCCGCCTTGACATGGTAAAAGCCACGTCGCTCATCGATAGGAGCAGTAATGACGACTCGTCTAACCCGAGGCGTTAGATGCCTATTAACAATACGACGCAGCTCCGCTCGCGTGAGCCCATCTGTATCTCGACTCCTTACACTGGCAGTCACTCTAGCCCTAAACCGACGCCATATTGCTCTATCCCGGTCTCTATCTCTATCTCTATCTCTATCTCTCTCTCTATCTCTATCCCGGTCTCTATCTCTATCCCGACGACCTCTACGCCGCCGAAGCC
>JBARYO010000922.1:0-3710 GCA_049647905.1 Elainellaceae cyanobacterium
TCGCCGAGCCAAGTCCGCTGGTAGTCCAGGGCCGCTGCACTGGCACGAAATTCAAAGCCGTCTAGGTCACTTACAGCGGAGCGCACGCGGGTATCGCCCCGAATGCCGCCGCCGGAATAGCAACTATCTAGCACGACGGTGACGTTGGGGGTCTTCAGCGCCGAGGTGAGTAGAAACAGGGTGCGGCCCATGATGTCTGAGACGACCCTGTCCTCGCTGCGCAGGGAATCGTCGTCAGCAGGGACAATCGTGCTGTTGAGCTGCTCTTGCTGATCTGCGGTGAGCGATCGCACCTCCCCATCCGGGTCTAGAACCCGCCGCCCATGCCCCGAGAAATGGAACACAACGACGTCGTCATCTTGGCAGGGCTTAATCAGAAACTCCTCAAAGGTGCGGAGAATATTGTCGCGGGTCGCTGCGCCATCCAGCAGCGTTTCAATATCTGTAAAGCCGAAGCGGTGGCGCAGCAACTGCTCCTGCAGCTCAACGTCTTTGACGCAGCCTTTGAGATTGGTGAATAGGGAGTCTTGGGGGTAGCTGTTGATGCCGACCAATAGCGCTCGCTTGCGGCGGGTGGGCTGGGCCAGGGTACGGGCATAGCGCAACCCCTGCCGCTCGAGCTGCAGCGGACTGAGGCCGAGGGTGGCCAGCATGGTGCCTGCGGCTTGAAGAAGATGGCGACGTTTCATGAGTAGCTCGTCGTATTGCTGTCAATTATCTCTAAAATAAATATACAGTTTTGGGTGTATTGAGCAGGTCGTCCTTTTGAGCTTGAGGGTTGGAAGCGCTATGGACAAGTCATTTTCTCTCTCAGAGGCGGTTGAAGCATACAAGCGATCGCTTCAGGTGCTCACAAGCCATCTCGGCAAATCTACCGCAGCTCAGAAGGCCCGTGCGCCGAAGGGTTTACCTAATCACCAGAGCGATGAGATTTTCTTGGCCGTACTGACGGCCCGCGATGCCGTACAGCGCAGTTTGGAGGACGCCAAGGTCTTGCCAGCTGCAGCGCTGATGACGCTGCACCGCTGCGACCAAGCGCTAAAGGCGCATCAGCAGACAATCGCCTCGGCTCAAAACATAGGTGAGTGGCGATCGCTCACCGACCCACCCCAAACCTCTTGGTGGTGGCACGTCGAACCGCCCTCGCGCCTGCCCTGGCTTGAGAAACACCTGACCTGGCTGCACCGCTTTGACGCCCTGTGGACCTTTTTGACCCTGTGCTTTTTGACCATTGCCGTGACGCTGTTTCTCAATACCTTGAGTCGATTTGCAGACGGCGGGCTCGACACCTTTGGCACCGTTGTAGTTGTGGCCCAGGCCATACTCACCATCGCCGGTGGGACAACGGCCCTCACCAAACAGGGCCGCTATTGGATTGAGGATTGGCTATCTAAGCTACGGATTCCCAAGTCATTTTGGCAGGAGTTTAGCGTAGTGGTGGCGCTGCTGGTGATGCTGCTGGTGTTTTTCACCTATCATGTGGGGCTGCCCAAAACCGCTCAGATTCTACATCAGAGGGGCAAAGATACCCACTACGAAAGCGAGCATCTGGACAGTGCGCTCCAGTATTACCAAAAAGCGATCGCCCTCGACCCCGATTTTGCCGAAGCCCACTACAACCTCGGGGTGCTCTACGAATCGCTGCAGCAGCTTGACAACGCCGCCGCTGAGTATCAACTTGTGATTCAAAGCAACTTTAATGACCTCAGCCCCTTAACAAAGCTGCGAGCCCACAACAACCTGGGGCGACTCTACATCATCAAGGGGCAGCTGCGGGAGGCTTGGGTGCCGCTAGACCGAGGGCTGAGCTTTGTGCGTCCGCAATCTCCAGAAGATATCCAAGCAGACGTGCGCTGGGAGCAAGTGCTGCTAGAAAAACATAACCTGCTCAAAAACTTGGGCTGGCTGAGGGTTGAGCAAGACCACTTTTTTAATGCGGATGAGCGGCTGCGGGAGGCAATCGGCATTGCTGAAGAGCTTGGCACCCGAATCGAAGCCGACCCAAGCCTGAAAGATCTGCTGGGCGTCAATACCCAACCTGCCGCCGCCTACTGCCTAGAAGCGCAAGCCCTAGAAGGGCTAAACCGCAATGAGGAGGCGCTGGCGTTCTGGCGCAGCTGCTCTCGCTATGGAACCATTGTCGACCCAGATGAGGCGAAGTGGCTCGCGGTGGCCCGAGAGCGAGACATTGCGGCAGGTGGAGGGAACTGATGGCATCACGGGTTTGGTTCTGGCGGGCTTGCCGGGTGGCTATAACCGGAATAACCGTCGGGATGGCGATCGCTCCCCCGACTCAGGCTGCAGACCGCATCGTCGAAATCCGCAACGGGGCCGCCACCATCGACCAGGACAACGGCCAGGTGTGGAGCGCCCGCACTGGTACCCTGCTGCGCATTGGGGACTTGCTGCGCCCTGCCCCTGGCGCGGTGGTGGTGGTGCGCTGCAGCAACGGTACGGTGCGGGAAGTGCGCTATGTGGCGGGTGTCGGTGCGGTATGTCCCGACAGCGTCCGAGACCGCACTTCGGCAACGGGGCGTGGGGAGGATGATTTTCTCGCCTTTTTGCTGGGGTCGTTTGTCTATGGCACGCAGGTTATGGAGGCGACGCCACTGCTGCGGTGGGAGGCGGTGGACGGAGCCATGGCTTATCGGGTGCAGGTTGTGGATGGGGAGCAGGTGTTGTGGGATGCGACTGCGCAGGCAACCCAGGTCTCTTATGGCGGCGAGCCTTTGGCGGAAGGCAGCTCCTATCAAGTCATAATTAGCGCTCTCAGGGGAGACGATGTGCTGTCGCGATCGCGCTTAGTCCTGCGGCGGCTGGCCCAGGCCGAGGCGGCGGCGGTTGAGGCTCAGGTGACCGCGCTACAAGACGAGGCTCTAAGTGAGGAGGGGCAGGCGATCGCCCTAGCGCAGCTCTATTTAGATGTGGCCGAGCCGCTGACAGACCCGCCGGAGGGGGCCGGGTTAGTGCTGAAGGCGATCGCGGCGCTGGAGGAGGCGATCGCGGCTGGTGTCGTTAGTCCCTTTACCCACCGGCTGCTGGGGGATTTGTATTTACGGGTGGGGCTGCTGGGTGAGGCGGTGGCGCAGTATGAGCGGGTGATTGAGCTGACCTGGCAAGAGGACGATGTGCTGTCGCGGGCGGCGGCCTGGGTGGGGCTGGCGAATGTGGCGGCGGCGCGGGGGGAGGCGGCGATCGCGCGGGAGCATTTAGAGTTTGCGCGGATTAATTATCGGGTGCGGGGAGACGGGGCGCGGGTGGCGCAGATTGAGGGGTGGTTGGAGAAGCTGGAGTAGGTTTTGCCCTATCGCATGGCACCGGCGGCCCCTCAGGTGACATGCTCCCGCGTCATCGCTGTCGCTTTTTATGTCACCAGGGATAGGCGCGGGTGTCAGCGACGGCACTTTTTATGTCACCGCTGAGGGTTGAGATGTCGCGGGTGTCGCGTCAAGTGTCGTCACTGTCGCTTTTTATGTCGCCGCTGATAGGCGCGGGTGTCGCAGGTGTCGCTCTGAGTGTGGTTGATGACGCTTTGATTGTCGGCGATCGCATCTCGAATGCCAATGTTGTGTGCAAAACCAAAAATTCTAGAAAAATCCAGAATTTTCCAACAGCAGTTCTCAGTTTGGCTTTGTGCCTATCGCCCGCAAATAAATTGCGGGCTAGAAAATAAAGGTACCTATTCAGGTGCAGGGATTGACAAAGGGAGA
>JBARYO010000923.1:0-2343 GCA_049647905.1 Elainellaceae cyanobacterium
TCGTACTTGTGGCGATTGCGCTGGGATAGGGCGGAAATTTGCGTCGCCGATAGCCCACTCCAGGCTCGGTGATACTGATTTTCAAGCACGACCCGCACCTGTACCCCTGCCCGCTGCCGCTCCGCCAATGCCGTAGCAATATCCGGTAGATTGATCTCTTGAACCGCCATATCAATGGAGACCTGCGCCGCCGCGATCGCATCAACAATCACCTGCTCCAGGTTATCGCCTGGCCGAAGCTGCCCTCGGTAGGGGTGATGATAGCGGGAGGATTCAGCGTGGTTAAAGTAGGTCTGGATAGCGCTATCTTGGGGCAGCGCAGGCTGAAGCGGCGGTGGGTCGGAGGCATCAGAGCGTCGCCACATCAGAAGTAGGGCGATCGCCACGACGCTAGCGCCAATCAGCGCCAAGGCTGTAGCAACGACAGTTGCACTGCGGGTCTGGGACCGTTTCCCTGAACCTGTGCGGCGGGAGGAATGACTCAGCATGCTAAATCAAGGACGATGGTAGACTAACCGGCTAATCGGTCAATGTCAGCATTCCCCAGAGCGCTATGGAGACCCCAAATCGGCTAGGACTCCATTATCCCTCAAGCATTGCTTACGTCTTATTTAAGATTTAAGCGGCCAAGAGCCTCAACGCGACGGCTTCCGCCACTTTGATTCCATCAATCCCAGCGGACAAAATCCCCCCGGCGTAGCCAGCCCCTTCCCCAGCGGGGTAAAGCCCTACGGTGTTTAGACTTTGATAACTCTCATCCCGCTTAATGCGAATCGGCGAAGATGTCCTAGTTTCAATGCCCGTCAGCACCGCATCATCCATCGCAAACCCATGAATCTTTTTATCGAACGCGGGAATGGCCTCTCGAATGGCCGCGATCGCATAGTCCGGCAGGCTCGCACTCAAGTCCCCCAATATAACCCCTGGTTTATAGGATGGCTGCACTTCGCCAAACGCCGTTGACGACCGATTGGCGAGGAAGTCTCCCACCAGCTGCCCCGGTGCGTCATAGCTGCTTCCCCCCAGGACAAACGCCCGCTCTTCCAGCTGCCGCTGTAGGTCAATGCCCGCCAATGGGCCATCGGGATAATCCTCAGGCGTAATCCCCACCACAATGGCGCTGTTGGCGTTCGATTCGTCGCGGGCATATTCGCTCATGCCGTTGGTCACCAGCCGTCCCGGCTCCGATGCCGCTGCAACAACCTTGCCCCCAGGGCACATGCAAAAGCTGTAGACCGAGCGGCCATTTTCACAGTGATGCACCAGCTTGTAATCTGCGGCCCCCAAACGCTCGTGGCCAGCCTGGTCCCGGAACCGGCAGCGATCAATCAGAGACTGGGGGTGCTCAATGCGAAAGCCAATGGAAAATGGCTTAGGCTCAATGTACACGCCGCGATCGCAGAGCATTTGGAAGGTATCTCGGGCGCTGTGGCCCACGGCCAGCACCACATGATTGCTGGCAATGCATTCCCCCGTCTCCAGCACCACGCCGCGCACCTGTCCCTGGTCAATATCGATATCCTCAACCCGGCATTGAAACCGAATCTCCCCCCCCAGCGCCTCGATTTGAGCCCTTAAATTCTGCACAATTTTGACGAGGCGATAGGTGCCAACATGGGGCTTATTGATGTACAAAATCTCTGGCGCAGCCCCCGCATTCACCAGCTCAGTCAAGACCTTACGGCCATAATGCTTGGGGTCTCTGACTTGGCTGTACAGCTTGCCATCGGAAAACGTCCCCGCCCCGCCCTCGCCAAATTGAGCATTGGATTCAGGGTTGAGCCGCTTTTTGAGCCAGAATCCAAAGGTGTCCACGCTGCGATCGCGCACCGATTTCCCCCGCTCCAGCATAATCGGGCGCAGCCCCATTTGCGCCAGCAGCAGTCCGGCAAACATACCGCAAGGCCCTGTGCCAATCACGACGGGCCGCACCCCAGAATAGTCAGAGGCTTGGGCCACCAGGTGGTAAGCCATGTCGGGGGAAGCCACCACATGGGGGTCTTTGCTAAATCGCTTTAGCAGCGCCTTCTCCTTGGCCACCTTGACGTCAACGATATACACCAGGATAATTTTGCCCTTCTTCCGGGCATCGTAGCTACGCTTGAAAATGGTGTAGTCCATCAGCTCAGCCGCCGTAATGCGCAGTTTTTTGAGAATGGCGTCCTGGATCGCCGGTTCTGGATGATCCAGCGGCAGCTTGATTTCGTTGAGGCGTAGCATGGTTGGGCTTTCTGGGGCGTTGGGTCTAGGTGGGCAATGCAGCTTGTTGGAAGCGGACAGGGGTCAAATAGCCATCTCTAGCACCCGCACTAGAAAGCCAAACTTATCCGCAATCTCCTCAAT
>JBARYO010000924.1:0-2144 GCA_049647905.1 Elainellaceae cyanobacterium
GGTTGCGGGGAAACAATTCATCAGTCTCAAGCTGCTTGAGAGAGTTGAACGGCTGCTCGGAGGGCTGAATACCGACCCAGTTAAACACTTTCTCCCCTTCGATCTCAAGCAGATGAAACAGCAGAAACGGTTTGATGACGCTCATTAGGGGAATGGCCGAGTTGGTTTCCCCGATCTGCTGTCCTTGGCCCTCAACATCAATCTTGAGGCCAAACCAGTCCGGCTGCGCCGTAGCCAATCCCCCCACATAGGTGGGGACGCGGCCGCTTCTGGCATAGTACTTGGCATAGCGGACCCATTCAGCCAGCTGAGATGGCGACAGATTGACTAAGTTCTGAAGATCTGTTGCGGATTGATTACCCCGACGGGACATGGTCATATGTTGAGTTGGATAAGGTCTCAAGCTTGGCCCAGCCTAGGCCGACTGCACCGTACTAGGTTGCCAGGTACCGTGAAAGCTGTGGGGAATACTGCTGGGCAGGCCCAGTCGTGCCACAGGGCCATGGTCTAGGGCATCGGCATCAAAAATCCATACTTCGCTTTGCTCACGGCTACCGTCAAACACAACCGTGAGGAGCCACCCTCGGCGGGAATCATCAGCATCCTCGACGTAGATGGGTTCTGACGGGTAGCGATGCGCACCACAGTCTGCCAAGGTCAAGGTATCGGTGTGGGGATTGAATACCGCGATCGCCCCAAACAGATCGCGGTAGATATCGGCTCCCGAACGGTGCATCGAGAGGTAAACCGCGTCACTGTTCTGACCCACCTGCTGCGGCCTAACAACCGGGAATTCGCACCCTTGGTCGATCAGCTCCGTTTGGGAAATGACCTGCCCAGTGGCAGGATCGAGATGAATCCGCCAGTATGTTCCCTTGGTCTGGGTTTGAACCTCCCCCGTAGCAACTTCTCGCAGGTAATCGTTGGTCTTGAAGTCAGCGTAGCGAATGACGTCTAGTACGATTTGGCAATGCCCATCGCGTCGATCGAGGTAGGCATTGCTCACGTGCCATTGGAACCAAGGGTCGGCAGTGCTCTGGCTCACCACCTTCAGCGTGGTCTTGTCCACAATGATGATTTGGGTGCCGAGATCCGGTCGCCACTGAATTGAGTCGCTAAATGGCTTTAGGCCCAGACCAACCGGCAGGAGGTCGATACGAGTAGGGGGGGCGCAAAACACCAGGTACGGCCCGGCTAGGGCAAAATCATGCAAGAGGGGCGTGCCGTCCAGCATAATCTGGGCCTGCTGCTGGACAGAGCCTGTGGGATCGCTGCGATAGAGGTTCAGGGTGGAGTTGAGCCCTGGCGCAACGCCAAAGTTAAAGATGTCCCCCGTGACGGGGTCGATTTTGGGGTGGGCAGAATACGCTAGGTTTCCGGCCAAAGCCCCCTCTAGGTCATCGCGCCCCAGGGTTCTCAATGTGTCTAGGTCCATGGCGTGGGGATTGCCCCCTTCCCACAGGGCCAAAAGGCGATCGCCCAGGGCCAGCACTGACGTGTTGGCGGCATTCTTCAAAGGGGTAGTCCACCGCTTCCACAGCGGACCAGGGGCGGTCATACCGTAGCCGCTGTAGATAAATTTGTCGGCCAGCTCTTCGGTGGCAAACTGGCTCGTGCGCACATAGCGGTAGGTCGCTGAGGCGGCATCATCTGCGAAGGACACGGCCAGCACCGCACCATCACCATCAAACCAATGACCAACCTGAGCCTCGGAGCGCTGCAGTCGCCCTGGACCATTGCGGTACAGCGTTCCCCGGAGACCAGAAGGGATATAGCCCTCTAATAGGGGCAGCACTGTTTTTGAAAATTCTGCAGCGGGCTGGGCTAATGCTTTCGACCAAGTGGGCTGTGATTGAACCGTAGGCCGTGGGAGGGTCGTCATGGCGGAATATAGCAGTCTGCTCAATGTGTCTTTACAGACTGTATCGCATCTACAGCAGAAGCAGGGACATAGCTATGCCATGCCCCTGCCAAAGTCACCCTGATGGTATTGAGTGGCTAGCCACAAGTAAACGGTGTTGGGGTTCGCCCCCGCTGGGGGGCGAACCTCCAAGTAGCGTTGTTTATTTGTGGCATTCTACTTAGAACGTTACGCTGATGCAGGCTAGCCGACACTAAAGTTGGTAGATAACACGGTATCAGCG
>JBARYO010000925.1:0-16277 GCA_049647905.1 Elainellaceae cyanobacterium
CAGTTAAGTGGGAGAGTATAGCCTCTCTAAAAGAGGCTATACTCTCCAAACTAATCGTTAGCCTGTTGTCAATCAAATAAGAGCGTCACACTAAAGGTAAGCCCAGACACAGTACGCTGTAGCCTTACGTTTTCCGGGCACCCTGGGTTTCTAGAAGCTCATCTTCAAGCTGGTGATAAATGCGCCGCAGCAGCCGCTTCCCTCTCGATGCTCGCTTGCGCAGCGTTGCGGTTTTGCAGGTCTCGCCGTCCTCCGCTAAAATTTGCTGAATGTCAGCCCAGTCATACTCATTGAGTAGACGCAATCGCATCAGCTGGCCGATATCAGGTCTCATCTCAATGAGCTGCTCTAGGGCCTTCAGCAAGAGATGAATACGCTGTTCGCGGGTCAACTGCGCCACGTCTTCCTCCGTCTCTGCCGTATTCTCTGCTGATATGAGACTATCAAAGGCATGAGACTGTGGATTCATTGATAACTCTTTTCGGTGCTGTCGAGATGTTTCGCGCACAATGTTTAAGCAGGTGCTTCGCAGCCACGCTTTATAGTTAACAATGGTGACCTGCTTTTTCTCAGCTGCGATCGCACGCTCATAGGCGATATTGATAATCTCATGGGGATGGGTAAACCGATCCAAATCGTACTGGAGTATAAAGCGCTTCACCATGGAAATAAAAGAATAGGGGTGAGCGCTGCTGGTGCTTAAAATCTCTCGAATTGTGGCTTGCAGCTGCTCCGAAGGGGAATCATCACTAGAGTTACTCATAGGTAGGGGGGTATGTCTCTATACAAATGTGACTAGAGCCAGGAGATGTGACGCCCAAAATGGTAAATTCTACTGCTTCAAGCAAAAAAATCGGAGAATGAGGCTGTTATACCTAGCTGCTGGAGTGTCTAGAACAGCGCCCTATTGCGGTCTAGGCTGCTAAGATCTAAGTAAGTGGCTGGCCATAAGTAAATGGTGTTGGGGTTCGCCCCCCGGCGGGGGGCGAACCCTCAAATAGCGTCATTTATTTGTGGCCCCTTACTTAGTATTTGACTAGCTAGATGCGCTGATGGAACAGGGCTCATTCAGAGGGCGTTTGAAACGTGTCGGTTGAAGCATTACGCCCCTGCACTACCCCCCTCACGGCCTGCAGTCACTTCACTGAAGCGTTATCAAAGTACTGGGTTTGATAAGCTTTCGTAAAGCATTGCGACGAAATATGTCACATTCAGTCTCTGTCAACACTGATCTAGAGTACGCCGACAGCGGCATCTTTGGATAGGGCCGAAACTGAATTTCTCCCTCCGCTTTGAAAACCAC
This sequence comes from Elainellaceae cyanobacterium, assembly GCA_049647905.1. Classification (GTDB taxonomy): domain Bacteria; phylum Cyanobacteriota; class Cyanobacteriia; order CAKZMO01; family CAKZMO01; genus JBCCAG01. Next base: position 1,304 of record JBARYO010000925.1, read on the forward strand.
CTATTTCTCTTTTGGGCAGACCTATGACTATAGATATAGACAATATTGTCGTCTCAGACGATCTGCTGTTCCAATGCCAAGAGTATGCGGCAATTGCTCAGGAGTACTATCACTTGTCCCTTCAACCGCAGCCCAACGAAGCAGAAGGAGACCGGCTATCGGCAATTCTTCAAATGGCCGAAACAGATCGCCTCCTGAGTTTCATCATTGACGAAACTGACCATATTTTGGGGCACGAACTCGGCCTCATTGATCTAACGACTATTCGCGACCAGCAGGAACAGCTCCGTCGCTCCCTAGACGGAAACTGGGTCAACCAAGTTGTGCAAGGCAGCTGCGATCGCCAGGCGGCTCAAGTTCCCAAGGCATCCCTAGAGCAGGCCCAAGCGCGTCTCAAGCAAGAGGGACTCTACAAAGGTGCCATTGACGGTGATTATGGTCCGATTACACAACAAGCGTTTGATAGCCTCCGCCAGGCTCTAACCCACGAGCTCAAACTCAGAGGTCTATACTATGGCCCAATAGATACCAGCTCCAGCGCAGCGCTACAGGATATGCTGCGTCAAATCAAAACCCATGAAACTGTTCGAGGGACCGATATCGAAACCAAAGTAGATTTACTGAGTCTAGAGTCTTGGTTAGAGTCTTAGAGGCATGACAGGGTAACGCGGAGATAGCAAACCAAAATGGCTAGGGCACCCGTAGTTCTCCGGATATTGTGAGCACCGGGCTGAAGAGCTTTGGAAGACAATCGCTAGCTCTGTGACATGTACTATGCTGTTTTCAATTGAAAATTTGCCGTACTGGATTTTCCTGGGATCGGGTGGAGTACTCTTCGTCGCTATCCTCTCTGGTCAGACGGATCGCCGCAGTCTCTCCGCAGATAATGGGGGGCATGCCAACGGGTCCCTCAGTCCATCTGGCCAAAGTCAATCTGGCCAAAGTCAATATGGGTTGACACCAAATAAATCAGATGGCTCGGTTGCGGATGGGCCAACCGACGTTGTTCTTCCAGATTCACCGCGTCAGTCCTACGCGTCGTTCCCCTTGCGCATGGCCTTGACGCTAACGCTCTGGGGCTCAGTGGGTTGGCTTGTCAATGTCATCATCGGGGCTAGCCTGGGCACAATGCCCCAAGGTCTGCTGGGATTTGTGGTTGTGACAATCACGCTGATCCTAGCCCTGATCGTGAGCCACCAAATGATGTCGCCGGTGAGCTGGATTATCAGCTCGCGCCGCAAAACCACAAGTTTTGATCCCTTAGTAGGCTGCATCGGAATCGTGAGTTCGGAGTCTCTCCACACAATGACGGCGGGAGACGTCGCTCAAATTGAGGTTACGGATCCACAAGGCGAGGTGCTGACCATCAATGCAGCGCTGCCCACATGGGCAAAGGTAACACCGCAGCAGGGCGATCGCGTCACCCTAATTGAGCGATCAGAGGAGGTTCACCTCTATTACGCGGTAGCCTCTGACAGCCCCGATCAAGATAGTTGGCTGAAGCGTACCGCCTCAATTTGAGGCTGGATTGGTGCCTGAATTGGTGCTTCAAATCCCGCGTTTTAGGTCGCGCTATCAGCAGCCACGGCCTGACCCAACGGTCCACCGCTACAGCAGCGGGTGTTTGCGATCGCCTGTATTGGCATATACTTGTACTGCCAACGGGGTTCGATAGAAACCCTATCCGCGCCATAGACAAACTGCCCAGTGATTCCACTGCGCCTTAGTTTAAGTAATTTTCTCAGCTACCGCCAAGCGACCCTCGATTTTGGCGGTCTCCATGTCGCTTGCGTATGTGGTGCCAATGGGGCTGGCAAATCATCCCTGTTAGAGGCGATCGCTTGGGCCGTATGGGGCCAGAGTCGCGTGTCCTCTGAAGATAACGTGATTCACCTAGGCGAAACAGAAGCTCGGGTCGATTTCACCTTTCGCTGTCAAGGTGAAATCTATCGAATTATCCGGACTCGATATCGCCGTCAATCCAGCGCCCTCGAATTTCAGATTCAGACATCTGAAGGGTTCCGGGTTTTGACGGGCCGGGGATTGAGGGCAACTCAACAGCTGATTCACCAGCACATTCGGCTAGACTACGACACGTTTATCAACTCGTCCTATCTACGACAGGGACGAGCTGACGAATTTATGCTGAAGCGTCCCAGTGAGCGGAAGCGAATTCTGGCCGATTTGCTCAAGCTAGATCAGTATGACCAGCTGGCCGAGCGATCGCGCGAGAAGACGCGCCAGCTTAGGGCCGAGCTATCAGCTCTAGAGCATGCCCTAACGCGCTTAGAGCAGTCTCTACTTGAGGGAGAGGCGATCGCCGCCCAGTATCAACAAGTCCAACAATCCTGCAATCTACTGCAGCAGACTTTCTCCAATGCCGCCCAGCACATTCAGACGCTGCGGCAGATGGCTCAAGAGCGGGCCGCCAGCCAGCAGGCGTATCAGCTACAGTGCCAAACGCAGCAGCGGCTTGAGGAAGACTGTCGGCGGTTGGAGGCTGAGCGGCAGCGGCTGGAACATCAGCAACAAGAGCACCAAGCTTTGATTGCCTCGGCAGCAGCGATCAAGGCAGCCTATGCCCAATACCAGGCGCTTCAGGAGGAAGACGCTGCTCAGAGCAGCCGGATGGAAGCCCACCAAACCGCTTTACGGGAGCGCCAAGAGCAGCAGCAGCAGCAGCAAGACATTGTGCAGACCCTCTCTGAACGGCTACAGCGCACCCAGATCCAGATTGAAACACTGGTGCAGCAAGAAGAGGAGCTGGCTCCAATTTTTGCAAAGTCAGCCTCCATTGCTGATGCCAAGGAGCAGCTGACCCAAGCTCGCGTCAAGCTGGTGCATCTCGATCAAATGCAGCTCGATGCCGATCCACTGCTACAGCAGCGTCGGCACATTCAAATGCAGCTGGATCAACAGCGCATCCGCCTTATCACGCGGCTCGACGAGCTACAGCAGAGCCTAACCCAAACCGAGCAACAGGCTCAACAGGCCGACCTGCAAGAGGCTATTCGTCACGCGCAACAGCAGATCCAGCACCTGCAGCGGCGGCGAGCCTACCAAGAACAGGTGCGGGAACGGGGTCTAGAGCGGCGGCGGTTCATGGACCGGCTCCAAGAGCGCCAGCGCGACATTGAGCAGCAGCTGGCCCTGCTTGACCAAAAGATGGGGTTTTTGAACCCAGCATCCCAGCTGGGTCGACCAAGGACCGAGCAGACAAGCCGCTTACAAGGTGATGCAGGGGCGTTGTTGGACATGCCGTCGGATATAGCAGCTGTCGCGGCAGCCATCCCTTGCCCCCTGTGCGATCGCCCCCTGGATGACCATCACCGTCAACGCATTCTCACCCAGTATCAAGGTGAGCAGGGCGATCTACAAGATCAGCTGTGGACCACGCGCGAGCAGTTGGCAGCCGCAGAACGAGAAATTCAGATTATGCGCCAAGAGTATCGTCAAGTGGAGCAGGAACTCGCCGCCTACGATGCAGTGATTGAGCACAATGGACAGCTCAAGGCTCGTGTCCACAGCGCAGTCCAGGCTGAAGCCCATTTGAGCAGCTTGCAGCAGGAACATCAAACCATTCAGCAGCAGATTCAAACCCAGACCTACGCGACTGACTTGATTGACGAGCTGCAGGCGCTGGATCAACGGCTGCAGCATATTAGCTATGACGAGCGCTCCCATGCTCTAGCGCGGGGAGAGGTGGACCGTTGGCGTTGGGCTGACATCAAGCAGGCTGAGCTGCATCAGGCTCAAAAGCAACAGCAGCGGCTGAAAAATCAGCAGCAGACGCTATCAGTCCAGGCTGACGAATTGACTGCTGCCATTGAGGCTGCTGGCGTATCAGAGTTACAGCAAAACATCGATCAGCTTGACCGGGCGATCGCGACGCTTGCCTATGACGTCGACCAGCACACCGCAGTGCGCCAGCAGCTCACTCAGGCCCAGTCGTGGGTATTGCGCTACCAAGCCTTGCAGCAGGCCCAGGTCCAGCTGCCAGACCTGCAAGCCCGATACCAGGCTTTGACTGATGCGTTTCGCGATCGCATCGCAGCCCTGAAAGAGGTCCAAGCCCAGGTCGAGCAGCTTCGCCAGCACCTGCAGACCGCTCCCGCAGATTTGGAGACGCTTGACGCCCTAGAGCAGGAGCAACACCAGCGCCGCCAACAGTTGGATCAGCAGTTGGCCCAATTGGGGCGTTTGCAAGAGCAGCAGCAGCAGCAGGTCCAGCAGCAGGTCCGCTATGACGAGGCAGTTGCCCAGCAGCATGCCCTTCAGTATCACGTCTGGGTTTACGATGAGCTTACCCAGGCCTTCGGTCGAAACGGCATTCAGGCGCTGATGATTGAGACGGCGCTGCCCCAGCTGGAAGCAGACGCCAATCGAATTTTAGGCCGGTTGAGTGCAAACCAGCTGCACCTGCAGTTTGTGACCCAGCGGGCGAGCAAAACCAAAACCCGAGGGCAGGCCAAGCTGATAGACACCCTCGATATTTTGATCGCCGATACCCAGGGAACCCGTCCCTACGAAACCTATTCAGGCGGTGAAGCCTTTCGCGTTAACTTCGCCATTCGGCTGGCCATTGCTCGACTATTGGCCCAGCGCTCGGGGACGCCCCTCCAGCTTTTGATTATCGACGAAGGGTTTGGCACTCAGGATGCGGCAGGCTGCGATCGCCTCATCGCAGCTATCAATGCGATCGCAGCTGATTTCTCCTGTGTCTTGGCCGTTACCCACGTGTCTTACCTGAGGGAGGCATTTCAGGCGCGGATTGAGGTGTCTAAGACGGGGGATGGCTCGCAGCTGCAGCTGGTGATGTGACCATTACCTTTGGCATCAGACAAGCACCAGCGCTGCCGAGAAACCGCTTGTCTCACTACCCTAGGCGATGGGCTTAACGCGCATCAGCGGCTGATCAAACTCCACTGGCTCTCCATTTTCCAGCAAAATTTCAACGACCTCGCCGCTCACCTCAGCTTCCAGCTCGTTCATCAGCTTCATCGCCTCAATAATGCAAACCGTTTGCCCCTTAGTAATGCGATCGCCAACGCTGATAAACGGCGGCTCATCTGGAGCCGGGGCGCGGTAGAAAGTGCCCACCATCGGTGAGGTGACGTCGGTCAGATCGGCATCTGTGCGAGAGCTGTGTGGGGCCGGAGCCGGCGGGGGACTCTTGGCTGGCTCAGCCGAAAACGCCGGGATTCCCGTAGGGACAACGCCCTCTTGCATAGAGTTCGACAGCGCTAGTGCTGCCGCTGCCGCTGCCGTTCCTTTGCGCACCGTCAGCTCAAAGTCACCACTTTTAAGCGTCAGCTCCTCAATATCGGTTTGATTGAGTGCTTTTAGCAGCTCACTCAGCTCAGTAATATTCAAATCCACAGCTCGTTTTCCAAAATAACAGCCACCGCTAACCCTATGCTTGCCATTACCAGCGCTCTCGCCTAGCCCACTGCCTCGGCGCTAATTCTCACGTCCGAGATAAGAGTCGTTGCGCGTATCAACCTTGATCCGCTCTCCTCTCGTGATAAATAGAGGCACCATCACCTGCGCGCCGGTTTCAACAATGGCGGGCTTTGTGCCACCCGTGGCGGTATCTCCTTTGACGCCGGGATCGGTTTCGGTCACTTCTAGCACAACAGAGTTGGGCAGCTCAACTTCGATCACTTGCTCCTGCCAGCGCACAACGCTGACTTCCATCCCTTCATTGAGATATTTGACGCGATCGCCAATTTGGTCGGCAGACAGGCGGCTTTCCTCATAAGTTTCCATGTCCATAAAGACAAATTGGTCCCCTTCTTTGTAAGTGTGCTGCATGACGCTTTTCTCAATCAGCGCCTGTGGCACCGTTTCACCCGCTCTAAACGTGCGCTCAACGACACTGCCTGTATGGGCGTTTTTAAGCTTGGTGCGTACAAAGGCAGAACCTTTTCCAGGTTTGACGTGGAGAAATTCTACGACTCGCCAGACTGCGCCATCCAGCTCAATACTGGTACCGGTACGAAAGTCGTTGCTGGAGATCATGAATCTTGCGGGAGAGTAATCGGCAATTCATTTTACCTCTCCGAGGGGCGCTGCTCCACGTCACCACACTGCAGGATTTGAATTTGCTCAACTGCCTGAACCGATAGGTCCGGCCTATGGGAAGATATGAGAAGAGGTCTACACCAATGGTGTCAGCCTACGTTTGTGCTGCATTTAGAGCCACCTGCAATGATTCACTGGCATTTTGACCGGACTATTTCTATGGCAGAAAATCGAAAGCCCGTTCGGGCTGCTCCTCCGCTGCCACCGGGAGTAAAGCAGCAATTGGGCTATTGCTTTGGTATGTGTCTTGGCACAGTGGTGGCGCTATACACGATTTTGCTGGGCTGCACTACGGCGGCGATCGCCTCAGAATTGCCCAGCCTGCAGCTGCAACGCTTAGGCTATTCATCTCTTATTAGCGCCTTACCCCCAGGTGACGCCATTACCGATGGCAAAGCGCTGCTGCGCTACGCACTCCCTGTTGACAACAAATCCATTCGCGAGGCGCAGCGTGAAATCGAAGGCGTTTCAGAGCGGCTGCGAATTCAGGGGAGTCGGGCTGTGAAGGGTGTACAGCGCAACGTGAAGCGGGCCGAGAAGGCCATGCGCAAACCGGAACAGATTTTAGCAGACGTATCCCCTGAGCATGAGCTAGAAGTTAAGCAGCTTCTGGACAAAGTACGCACTGGCCTTTCTGACCTCAGTACCTACGCTGAGGAGCGGGACAAAGAAGCTATCTGGATCAAGCGGGCTGAGCTGCTGAGTCAGATCGGCCAGATTGAAGAGTTTATGGTGTCGAAAGATCCGATCAACGTGCCGGAGGAGTATGGCAATCTGCCTCAGCTCAAGGGCCGAGCTACCGTCAAAATGACCACCGATAAGGGCAGTATGCTAATTGCGGTGGACGGCTACAATGCGCCCGTCACTGCAGGCAACTTCGTAGACTTAGTGCAGCGGGGCTTTTATGATGGCTTACCCGTAGTGCGTGAGGAAGAGTTTTACGTGGTGCAAATGGGCGATCCAGACGGCCCTGAGGATGGCTTCATGGACCCCGATACGGGAGAGCAGCGCACCATTCCCATGGAAATTGCTATTCAAGGAGACGACGAGCCGGTCTACGGCATGACCCTTGAGCAAGCCGGCCTCTACCTCGCTGACCCTGTGCTACCATTCTCTGCCTACGGTACGCTGGCCATGGCCCGCCCTGACAACGACCCCAACGGCGCATCGTCACAGTTCTTTTTCCTACGATTTGAGTCAGAGCTGACCCCAGCAGGTATCAATCTTCTAGACGGACGCTACGCGGTGTTCGGCTACGTCATCGAGAATGAGCAGGTGCTGGACAAGCTGCGGGTGGGTGACCTAATTCAATCGATAACGGTTGTAGATGGGGCAGAGAAGTTGGTGCAGCCGAGTAAAGCTTGACCCCTGCTTGTAGCGCGATATGCGCGTTTCTGACTTGGGAGAGCAGGCTCTTTTACGTCGCCTGCAGGCCTTTTGTCCACCACAGGTCGTGGGCGACGATGCTGCTGTGCTATCAATACCCGAAGGGCAGCAGCTTGTAGTCACGACCGATACCTTAATTGATGGCGTTCACTTTGCCTTAGGTCTGACTTCAGACCTGGTGACGATGGACGCCAGGGATGTGGGCTGGCGTGCCATGGCCGCAAACCTATCGGATTTGGCCGCCATGGGCGCTAGTCCCATCGGCGTTACCGTTGGGCTGGGGCTCCCCATCGATTTAGAGGTGGACGCTGTAGATGACCTTTACCGGGGTCTAACCGATTGCTTATTGCCCCAAGGCGGCGTCATTTTGGGTGGCGATATGCACCGTTCTCCTGTAGTGTCTCTGTGCATTACGGCCTTGGGCCAGGTTCATCCCACACAGGTAATTCGTCGCTCTGGAGCCTGCATCGGAGACGCTATCGTGGCCACTGGCTGTCATGGGCGATCGCGAGTCGGGCTAGAGCTGCTGCTCAATCCAGAGCTACGAGCGATCGCCAAAGACGAGGCCCAGCCCTACATTCAAGCACACCGTCGACCCATTCCACGTCTAGATGTGGTCCCTCTGCTCCATACGCTTCAGGTAACAGCCGGGATGGATAGCAGCGATGGACTAGCAGATGCCGTACTCCAGCTATGCCGCAGCAGTGGCGTCGGCGCTCAAATTCACGAAGAGGCTATTTCCCAGCCCGACCTATCTTGGCTCTCGGCTGAGCAGTCTTTAGAGTGGTCTCTGTATGGGGGAGAAGACTTTGAGCTCGTCGTCTGTCTGCCTCCCGCAAAAGCAACACAGCTTGTACAGCAGCTAGATGGGGCCGCTGTTATCGGCACCATTACAACCGATACAGGCGTGCACCTGTTGAACAAACTAGGGCAACACCGCCAAAAACTGCACCTAGATCGAGGCTTTCAGCATTTTTCCTGAAAAGAGTATTTCGAGCAGCGCGCCAGCCGCTAGCACTAAACTTGCAGGATTTGGATGCTAAATTTACGCAAAATCCATAGCTTATGTCTACAGTTCATAGATTAAATTATCGAAATATCTTATGATGGGAGGAACCCCGCAGGGGGATTACCCACTGAGATAGACGCAGTTTTCAGCAGATTTAATTCTGAGCTATGTGAGTCCCTGATTTTTCAGAGTTTCTACTTGTCTTGTTTGCGCGTTGACCATGACAGGCGTCTAGCACTGGTGGGCAAATGACAGTGATGAGAGCCCCAATGATACAGCTTCGACGTTCGATTGAAGTCATGCTGACTGCAGTTGCCTTGACGGCAACGGTCGCCATGCAGCTCACAGCGGGAGACCCGCTTGAGCAGATCCTATCTAGCCTAGATACAACCACATGCTACGAGAAATCGGATGTGTGTTCCCCTAACCTTGCATCTACCTGGCAGTTTTTCAAGCCGTTTTAAACCAACTGGAGTAGTCAGTTGAGGAGGTTGATAGGGCCTCCTGGCAACAATTAGACCATCTGAGAAGCGGCCTTGATGTACTCGTGACATCAAGGCCGCTTTTGATTTGCCTACGAGATGCTTCTGGCGGGGTCTTCTATCCAAGCAGAAGTATTTTGCAGGAAGGCTCGCGCCGCCGGACAAGCCAGTATTTGACCACTGCCCGTCAGCACAAAGTGCTGCTCGGGGTAAAAGCCGGCAATAACCAGTTTGACAACGGCGATGCTGATCTCAGCTGAGGTTAGGACGCGTTTCATATAAATTTCCCGGTATGGTAGGTGGCCTCTACTGTATGGCCGTAGTGAAGAGAGTGGCGAACGGCTCGTGCAACGTAGCGCTGGCTGCTTCAGAAAATAATTTAGAAGGTTACATTGATAGTCTTCAATTGAAGCTAACCCAAATCCTGATCATGTTGTAGGATTTTCCTGGTGTGAACGCATACAGGTTTATGTAAAACAGTTGGTGGAGAGTAGCGTTCTGTAGGGCATTTGACTACGTCTATGTTAGCTAAGTTTCTTTAATGATTGCCGAAAATACGGCATCTTTATAAAGGCTTTGAACTCATGTCAGCACTATTAAGCTGCTGCTGAGCAGCAAATAGATGGATCCTCCTCTATATGGTGATCACGTTGGGTCTGTTATCGAAGAAGATAGACCGTAAGACCGTCAAGCCCTACAACATATCACCTTTGCCCATGGCTTTATCGCTTCAGACCCCCCACAGCGGCTATCACTGGAGTGGTAGCCGCGATCGCTTTTTTGAGGGCTGGTACTACCGCATCACGCTGCCTGAGATTGGTCAAACATTTGCGTTTATGTACTCTATTGAAGATCCCCATGGGAATCAGTTTTATAGCGGCGGTGCTGCTCAAATTTTGGGTCCCGATGATGGTTATCTCTGCCGAACTTTTCCCAACGTGGATGGATTTTGGGCCTGGCCATCTCGCCTCGGACTAGGACATTGGGGGCATGCTGCAGTTGGCCGTAGCGAGCTGGGACCACCGAGATACCTTGATCCCCGAGAGTTCAATCGGCATGTTGCTCAGGGCTATCAGGCTACGGCAACCTGGCATCAGGGACAGTTAACCGAACCCAGCGGGGATCGCACAGCGCAGTGGGAGTATGCGATTGAGCCACTGTACGGCTGGGGCGATCGCACTGGACCTCAGCGCTCGACGGCGGGCGGGCTCTCGCAGCTGCAGATCTTTGAACCCGGTTGGCAAATTTTGATGGCCCATGGATTAGCCACCGGTTGGATCGACTGGAACGGGACGCGCTACGACTTCTCCCAGGCACCCGCCTATATGGAAAAAAACTGGGGCGGCGCTTTCCCGCAGAAGTGGTTTTGGGTCAATTGCAACAGCTTTGATGTGGCCGACTTGGCTCTGACCGCTGGGGGTGGACGCCGCAGCGTACTGTGGTGGATCGAAGCCGTTGCGATGATCGGCATCCACTATGGCGATCGCTTTTACGAGTTTGTGCCTTGGAATGCTGAAGTTAATTGGAAAATCGAACCCTGGGGATTGTGGCAGATGTGGGCTGAGAACGCCACCCACCGGGTTGAGATAACCGCCACAACCGACCGGCCAGGAACGCCTCTGCGAGCACCAACGCTAGACGGCCTCGCCTTTTGCTGCCGCGACACCATGCAGGGCAATGTCCACCTCCGACTGCTAGATCGCCGTGGGCGGCTGGTCGTAGAAGCGACAAGCCGCACCGGTGGCTTAGAAGTGGGAGGCGGCATTTGGGAGACAGTATGGCAGTCGGCATAGCGCGCGAGATCGAACAAACTGGAGCTGTTATTATAGGTAGTGGCTTAGGCTATGGAGCCTAAGTGACTCGGGGCTGTGGCTCAGCTGGATAGAGCAAGCGCCTCCTAAGCGCTAGGTCGCGCGTTCGAATCGCGCCAGTCCCGTTTCACAATTTCTCTAGCGAATTTTTCGGCGATCGCCTTGTGCTGTCGCTCCAATGACAAGCTACGGCGATTATTTTTTCTCCGGATGCGTCATCGACTTTGGCATCTCGGTTTCCATCTCGTTGAGCGTCCTGATGAACTCATGGAGTCGTCCAAAGTCCCGCTGGTTGAAGTGCATGGTCAGCCGGGGAAGATCCGCAATATCCTCCTCTGATTCCTCCGGTAGGACGCCACCCTGCATGATTTTTCCCTTGACGAGCAAATCACTAAAGGTGTCGTTGAGGAACGCTAGGGACGCATCGGTCAACCCGCACTTGAGCCGCAGCACCAAGCGATCGCCCACATAGCGGCTAGAGTGATATACCCGGTAAAAGTTAGCGATCGCTTCGCAGGCCTCGTCAATACTGGTGGTGATCATGTACAGGTCTGGGTCACCAGGGCTGACCAATCCCGCCTTCAGCAAATTCTCACGAATGTAGCTGTCCCAGTTACGCCAGTAGTCTCGTCTTGGCTCATCAATCAGGACGAGCGGGATGGGGTCTGACTTGCCGGTTTGAATTAGGGTTAGGCATTCAAACGCCTCATCCTGCGTGCCAAAACCACCGGGAAACAACGCCAGCGCATCGGTCTCTCGCAAAAAGAACAGCTTCCGCGTAAAAAAGTATTTGAAGTCAATCAGCTTTGGATCGTCTTGGATGTAGTCGTTAGCGCCTTGCTCAAAGGGCAGGCGAATATTGAGGCCAAAGGACTGCTCCGCCGTTGCGCCTTCATTTCCGGCCTGCATGATGCCGCCTCCGGCACCTGTCATCACCATAAAGCCGCGTTCTACAATGGCACGGGCAAACTCAGTTGCCATATGGTATTCACCAGTCTCTCGGGTAATGCGAGCAGAGCCAAAGATCGTGATCTTCCGCGTGTGGCGGTGTGGATAAAAGACTCGAAACGCCCGCTCCATATCCTGCATAGCGGCGGTGAGGATCTTCCAATCTAGACTATCCGCTTCCACTTCAGCCATACGCACCAGCGTCATCAGCGCTTGCTGAATCATCTTGCCATGGCGCATTGTTGGCAACTGATCGATGAGCTCGTTAGCTTCTGTGCGCAGGGCATCTAGAGCCGAAGACGATGAAGTCATACGTTTTTTAAAACTTGCAGCATTCTATTCTAGCGGGAATGCTCTGAGGGGCTCCACCCCTGTTGCACGATGTTGACCCCGTATATGGCTCGCGGCGAAGCGGGTCAGGTCCTGTTTTTTAGAAAATAAAAAAAGGGCAGCTCTGACTGAGGTCTGCCCTGATATATCGATGCTAAGTTCTCTTATCCCAACCTAAGGCTATGCGAGTTTCGCAACCGCTAACGTTAGAGATGCTTTTCTAGCGTATTCGCCAACGTTGTCTTGGGGACAGCGCCGACTACCATGTCGACACGCTGACCGCCTTTAAAGATCATCAACGTAGGAATGCTGCGGATACCGTAGGTGCTGGCAACGCTAGGGTTCTCGTCCGTGTTGACTTTGACGACTTTGACCTTGCCTTCGTACTGCTCAGCAATCTCCTCGACAACTGGCGCAACCATCCGACATGGTCCACACCAAGGAGCCCAAAAATCGACTAAAACAGGAACTTCGTTCTCTAGAACTTCCTTTTCAAAGCTGGAATCTGTAACCGGGGCTGCTGATGACATGCCTAATATCCTTAGCCTACATTGTCTTAATCGAGATTCTACCATAGCAGCGTCAGCCTAACGTTGGTCAGCACTGTATCCCGCAAGAGGTAACTTTGTGGGCTGTGGCTTCAGCTATGGCTTTATAGTGGCGATAATCCTAGCAATAATAGGCCAGCGGCGAAATGCAACTTTTCCTAGAGTCCTTTACGGTAAACAAGCGTGTCGCCCTCACGATTAGTCGGGGCACCACGGCCCAAAGCACCAACGTCTGGCTGCGACTGCGCCATGACGACATTGAGGGTTGGGGGGAAGCCTCTCCCTTTGCGGTTGGTCAGCGGCAGACCAGCCAAACGGCGATCGCTGCGCTTACTCGACTCATGCCATCTCTGGCAGACTTATCTCCCTTTGATACCCAGGAAATTCAGCAGCGCAGTAGGGGCATTCCGTCCGCCGCCCGCGCTGCATTGGATATGGCCCTGTACGATTGGCAGGGAAAGGCGCTCAAAGTTCCGCTGTGGAAACTATGGGGCGGCGATCGCGATCGCATTGTGCCGACATCCTTCACCATCGGCATCAGTACGCCAGAGAAAGCTCAAGCGCGACTCCGGCTGTGGAAAGAGCAGGTTTCTTCCTCCAATCTGAGGGCTGTCAAAATCAAGCTGGGTAGCCCTGAGGGAATCACAGCAGATCAGGCGATGTTTGAGGCCGTGCAGGACGTGGTACCCGACGGCGCTAGCATCAGTGTCGACGCCAATGGAGGCTGGACCTGTTCGGATGCGCTGGCCATGGCCCATTGGTTAGCCGACCGAGGGGTGGTCCATTTAGAGCAGCCCCTGGCCCATGGCCAAGAGGATGAGCTGCCACAGCTGTATGAGCGATCGCCTCTGCCCATCATGGCGGATGAGAGCTGCTTTACCAGCCGTGCTGTCCCTTTGCTCGCAAACCGGGTTCATGGTATCAACATTAAGCTGATGAAATCAGGCGGACTATCGGAGGCGCTGCGTATGGTGCATACGGCTCAAGCCCATGGGCTGAAAATCATGCTGGGCTGTTATTCTGATAGCGCATTGTCCAACACGGCAGCGGCGCAGCTAGCCCCTTTTGCGGACTACCTCGATCTCGACAGTCACCTCAATCTCATAGACGATCCATTTACTGGCGCAGCGCTCAATGCAGGGCGCCCCTGGCCCAACGACGCCCCTGGTTTAGGCGTAAGGAGAACCAATGCTGAAGCCTGATGACCGCCTCGCCATATTGCTCCACGGCGGCCTGCAGCAGGGCAGCGGCAAAACCGGCATTTCTCTACTGCGCTACGGCGATCGCCCCATTGTTGCGGTCATTGACGAAGACTGCCCCGGCGCGAGCATTAAGCAGCTGGCGGGCATTGACCGCGAGGTGCCCGTCGTAGCCTCAGTAGCTGACGCGCTGGCGTTTGAGCCCACCGTGCTCGCCATTGGCATCGCCCCTTCCGGCGGCGCGCTGCCGAAGCCCTGGCTGCAGGAGGTGCGCCGCGCTGTGGCGGCAGGGCTTTCGGTAGTGAACGGGCTGCATACGCCCATGGCCCCAATGTTTGCTGACCTGCGCGAGGGGCAGTGGATTTGGGACGTGCGCCGAGAGCCCGACGGACTGGGCATTGGCAGCGGCAGGGCGCGGCAGCTCGCTTGCCGCCGGGTGCTGACCGTGGGCACCGATATGGCCATTGGCAAGATGTCTACGGGACTAGAGCTGCACAGCGCCTCTTTACGGCGGGGGCTGCGCTCTAAGTTTATTGCCACAGGGCAGACGGGGCTAATGCTGGGCCACGATGGAGTGGCGCTAGATGCGGTGCGGATTGACTTTGCGGCGGGGGCGGTGGAGGCCCCGGTGATGCGCTGGGGGCCGGAGCAGGACGTGCTTTATATCGAGGGTCAGGGTTCGCTGATTCACCCCGGCTCCACGGCTACGCTGCCGCTGATGCGCGGTAGCCAGCCGACCCATTTGGTGCTGGTGCATCGGGTGGGCCAAACCCACATTGCCCACTTTCCTGAGTTTGAGCTGCCCACGCTGCCGGAGGCGATACGCCTCTATGAGACGGTGGCGGCGGCGAGTCCTACTTTCTCTGGGGCGAAGGTGGCGGCGATCGCTCTTAATACCTGGGGACTAAGCGATGAAGCCGCCCGCGAGGCAATTGCTCAAGTCCACCAAAAAACGGGCCTACCCTGTTCAGACGTGGTGCGCTTTGGCGGGGAATCGTTGATAGACGCTATAAGCCCGTAGGCTGGTCGTTAAGCGAAGCGCACCCAACCACAGCCGGTAAACACCACCCCGCTTGGGTCGGGTTACGCTAGCGCTCCAACCCGACCTACAGGGTGCTGCTCCAGTACGAGAAGTTACCGCGCCAGAACCCAGATCCCCCACAGATCCCACCGTTTG